>JALQYS010000042.1 GCA_023254015.1 Paracoccaceae bacterium | reverse complement strand
CTCGAGGTCGAGATCCTGGAAGAGGACGATCTGAAAAAGCTGGGGATGAACGCGCTTCTGGGCGTGGGGCAGGGGTCGGAAAGCCCCTCCAAGGTGGTTGTCATGCAGTGGAAGGGCGGCAAGCCCGGCGAGGCGCCCTTTGCGCTTGTCGGCAAGGGGGTCTGTTTCGACACCGGCGGCATCTCGATCAAGCCCGCGGCGGGCATGGAAGAGATGACGATGGACATGGGCGGCGCGGCCGTTGTCGCGGGCGTCATGCGCACGCTGGCGCTGCGCGGGGCCAAGGCCAATGTGGTGGGGCTGGTCGGTCTGGTGGAAAACATGCCCGACGGCCGCGCCCAGCGTCCGGGGGATGTGGTGCGCTCGATGAAGGGCGACACGATCGAGGTCATCAACACCGACGCCGAGGGCCGTTTGGTGCTGGCCGATGTGCTGTGGTATGCGCAAGAGCGGTTCAAGCCTTCGGGCATGGTCGATCTGGCCACCCTGACCGGGGCGATCATCGTGGCCTTGGGCCATGAAAACACCGGGGTGTTCTCGAACAACGACGCGCTTTGCGATGCCTTCCTTGCCGCCGCGAAAGCCGAGGGCGAGGGGGCCTGGCGGATGCCGATGGGCGAGGGCTATGACGCCAAGCTGAAATCCCGCGTGGCCGACATGGTCAATTCCTGCGGCCGCGACGGCGGGTCGATCACCGCCGCGCATTTCCTGCGCCGCTTTGTCAAGGAGGACATGCCCTGGATCCATCTCGACATCGCGGGCACGGCGCTGTTGAAATCCGACAGCACGCTGGCGCCCAAAGGGGCGACGGGCTGGGGCGTCATGGCGCTGAACCGGCTGATCCGTGACCGTTATGAGGCCAAGGGCTGACATGGCAACGTCTGCCCCGGATCGCCCTGACCCCAGCCGCCGCCGCGGGTCGGTCTGCTGATGGGCACTGCCATGTTCTACCACCTGACGCGCTCGGGCCCCGAAGAAGTTCTGGCGCTGATCCTGCCGCGTGCCCTTGCGGCGGGCTGGCGGGTGATGCTGCGCAGCCCCGATCCGGCCCGGCGCGAACGGCTGGATGCGCGGCTGTGGCTGGAGCCGGAGGACAGCTTTCTGCCCCATGGCATCGAGGGTGGGGCCTTTGATGCCGACCAGCCGGTGCTGATCGGGCAGGGGCCGGCGGTGAATGCCGCGCAAGGCGTGATCTTGCTGGACGGGGCCGCCCCCTTGCCCGGCGAAGAGGCGCTGGAGCGGCTTTGGGTGCTTTTTGACGGGGCCGACGAGTCTGCCGTTCAGGCCGCCCGTGGCCTGTGGTCGCGGCTGACGGCGGCGGGGATGGCGGCGCAATACTGGTCCGAAGAGAGCGGCCGCTGGGCGATGAAGGCGGAAAAGAAGGCGGGCCAAGTGTAACGCGGCCCCCGCCGTCACCCCCGCGCGGCCCTTGACACCTGCGCCCGCAGCTCCACCTGTTATCCGCGCGTCGCTTCGCGGCGCGAGATGACAAATCCGCCATGACCCTTCACCCCGCCGGACGCCAGATGGATCGTTCCTTTCCCCGCAACAGCCACAGCGCCCGGGTGCAAGGGCAGCGATGCGCCGGACGATGACCCTTTTGGTGCTGCTTCTGGCCGGGGTCGTCGGCTTTGCCCTCTGGGTGCGGCTGGCCCCGGATGACGTGGCGCGCTGGCATGTGGCGCTGGCCCTCGTTCCGGGCGAAGAGGCAGGGCCAGTCCTGCACGGGATGACGGGCGGGGCCATCGCCTTTCTGCCCGCCGCCGACCCTGCCGAGGCGCTTGCCCGGCTGGCCCGCGTGGCCGCCGCAGCCCCGCGCACCCGCCTTCTGGCGGGCAGCGCAGAGGAGGGGCGGATGACCTGGGTCGCGCGCTCGGCCCTCTGGGGCTTTCCCGACTATGTGACGGCCGAAGTCGCCCCCGGCGGCCTGCGCCTGTGGTCGCGGCTGCGCTATGGCCGGGGCGACATGGGGGTGAACCTTGCCCGCCTGCAGGACTGGCTGGGCCGGATGTGAGGCCCCCCCGTCAGCCGTTTCTGACCAGCACCAGATCGGCAAGGGACAGCGTGGTTGCGCCGGTGACATGGGCCAGAGGCTCGCCGTTGAAGGTGATCACGGCATAGGCGCTGCCCGGCCCCATCAGGACGCTGACCGTCGGAGGAATCTCGACGCCCGCCGCATCAAAGGCCGGGTCGTAGTGCAGCTCGATCCGGTCGGTCTCGGGCAGATAGTCCTGCAGGGTTGCGATGGCCGTCGCCGTGGCGTTGGAGGCGGCGTCCAGCCAGAAAACATCCTCGCCGCTGCCGCCGATGCCGGTATCGCCGCGCCCGATCAGCAGCTGGTCATCGCCATCGCCGCCCGACAGCGTATCGGCCCCGTCGATGGCGCTGTCGCGACCGCCCGCCCGGTCAGCGTCGCCGCCCGACAGGATGTCATTGCCGCCGCCACCCCAGATCCGGTCGGCCCCGTCATCGCCGGTGAGTACATCCTCGCCCGCGCCGCCCTGAAGCATGTCATTGCCGGCCCCGCCCGAAACCCCGTCATCGCCAAGGCCGCCCTCCAGCGTGTCGTTGCCCGCCTCGCCTGAAAGGCTGTCCTCCCCGCTTTCGCCGAGGAGCGAATCATGGCCCTCGCCGCCGGTCGCCGCGTCGTCGCCAAGACCGAAGCGGCCATAATCCTCGCCCGCGCCGCCGGTCGCGTCGTCGTCGTCCGCGCTGCCGGGCAGGGCGGTGTCAAAGGCTTCGGGGCGATAATCGGCGTCGGTTTCGGTGTCGGGTTGCAAGGTGATGTCGTCTGCGGTCAGGTCGGTGACGCCCTCGACCACGCCCAGCACCGCGCCGTCGACGACGACAAGGCTGGACAGACCATCGGCCGAAAGCCGGACCTCGATCTCGGGCGACAGGATTTCCGAAGTGTCCGGATCGACCGAGGGGATGTAATGCAGCACAAGGCTGTCTTCGTCGCGGTCGAAATCCCGGATCGAGAAGCTGCCCGTGCCGTCGCGCCAGCGGGCATCCATCTCAAAGCTGTCGGCCCCCGCGCCGCCGGTGGCCAGATCGCCCCGGCCCATCAGCAGGCTGTCGTCACCGTTGCCGCCAAACAGCTGGTCGATGCCATCGGCCCCCGTCATCGATCCCGTCGCCCCGCCCAGACTGCCAAAGCCCGAAATCACGTCATTGCCATCGCCGCCAGACAGGATGTCACTTCCACTGCCGCCAGTCAGCAGGTCATCTCCCGCCTCGCCGCCGAGGCTGTCATTGTCCAGCCCGCCGTCGATCCGGTCGACATCCTCGCCGCCCAGAAGGATGTCGGCGCCAGTGCCGCCGGCAAGGCTGTCAGCCCCGGTGCCCGCGCGCACGATGTCATTGCCCGCCCCCATGTCGGCCGCGTCATTGCCCGCGCCAAGATCGGCGAAATCGGCCCCGGACGATCCCGAAAGCCGGTCATCGCCGCCCTCCAGAAACCAGGCAAGGTTGTCGGTATCGGCCGTGACATCATCCGCCTCGTCGCCCAGACGGTCGGTGCGGCTGTAATCGGCGCTGTCATAGAGCGAATCCTGATCATCACGAGAAGAGGAGGAGGCAGAGCTGTCGTCGTTCAGCGCGAGGCTTGCCCCGAAGGCCCCGAGAAACAGAAGGAAATTTGTAATCGTTGCGACGTCCATCCTGGACCCCCGGTAATGGCGACAAGGTTCACAATGCCCGCGATACTGCGGGATTGTGGTTGAAGATGGGCGCAATCCCGGCATGAGCGGGCGGATTGATGCGGAAGGCCCCGGCCAAGGGCTTGGCGGGCGGACGCAAGCCCTGTAAGACAGGGGCAACAAGACCGGGGCCAAGGCCGCGCACGGACCACAGGCAAGGAGAGGCCAGAGGTGAGTAATCCCGACAGTTTCATCGATGAGGTGACCGAAGAGGTCCGCCGCGACCGGCTGTTTGCGGCCTTTCGCAAATATGGCTGGATCGGGGTTCTGATCGTGCTGGCCATCGTCGGCGGTGCGGGCTGGAACGAATGGCAAAAGGCCCAGGCCACGGCGCGGGCGCAGGGCTTTGGCGATGCGCTGCTTGAGGCGCTGGATATGGGCGGCGCCGAAGAGCGCCGGGCCGCCATGGCCGATGTGCCCGCCGATGGTGCCCAGCTGGCGCTGCGCGGGCTGATGCTGGCTTCGGACCCGGCGGCGGACAAGGCGGCGGCACTTGCGGCGCTGGATGCGGTGATCGCCGATCCGGCCACGCCCGAGGCCTATGCCGATGTCGCCCGGCTGCGGCGCGTTCTGGTGGCGGGGGCCGAGATGCCCTTGGCCGACCGGCGCACCATGCTTGAGGCGATTTCGGCGCCCGGCCGGGCCTTCCGGACGCTGGCGGCCGAACAGCTGGCCTATCTTCTGGTCGAAGAAGGCAAGACGGATGAAGCAATTGCAGCCCTGTCGGCGCTGATGCAGGATCAGGAGGCGCCGCAAGGCCTGCGCGCCCGGGCCGGTCAGGTCATCACGGCCCTTGGCGGCACGCCGCCGGGCGCTGCGGCAGGGCAGGGGTAAAAGCGGATGGCGGCGGCACAGCGGGCGGAGTGGGACATGGTGAAGGGTCTGTTGCGGCCGGTCTTTGGCGGTGTGGCGCTGGTTGCCCTGCTGGCAGGCTGTGAGCGCGAGGTCATTCTGGAGGGGGAGCGGTTTGATCTGCGCACCCCGCTGGAGGCCTCTGTCCCGACCGAGGCAAATCCCGATCCGCAGGCCGAATCCCTTTTGCCGCAAAATGAATCGCGCCCGATCGCGCTGCCCGGAGCGGTGGCCAATGCCGACTGGACGCATCGCGGCGGCTCGGCCCGGCATGCGGGGCCGCATGGCGCGTTGTCGGCCGATCCGGCGCGGGTGTGGAGTGCCTCGATCGGCGCGGGCAATTCCAAACGCAACCGCCTGACGGCTGCCCCGGTGGTCGCCTCGGGTCGCGTGGTGGCGATGGACGCCCATGCGCTGGTTTCGGCCTTTTCGACGGGCGGTGGCCTGTTGTGGCAGGCCGACCTGCGGGCCGAGTTTGACCGCAACGCCTCGGAAGTGTCGGGCGGTGGTCTGGCGGCGGGCGGTGGCCAGATTTTCGTGACCACGGCCTATGGCGAATTGGTCGCGCTGGAGGCTGCGACGGGCGCGGTGCAGTGGCGCCAGCGCTTTGATGCGCCGCTGATCGGCGCGCCGACGGTCGAGGGCAACACGGTTTACGCCGTGGCGCGCGATGGTGCGGCGCTGGCGGTGGATGCGGCCAATGGCAAGGTGCGCTGGAATGTCGGCGGCACCCGCGCGGCCAGCGGCATGGTGGGCACAGGCTCTCCCTCGGTTGGGGATGGCATGGTGGTTCTGCCCTTTGCCGCCGGCGAGGTTGCGGCGGTGAACACCGCCGACGGCAGCCGGACCTGGGGCGCCGCCGTGGCGGGCCAGCGTCTGGGCCGGGCCTTTGCGGCGGGACTGGGCGATCTGACTGGCGATCCGGTGATGTCGGGCGGGGTGGTCTATGTCGGCTCTGCCGCCGGGCGGACCACGGCGCTGGATGCCACGACCGGCCAGCGCCTGTGGACGGCCAACGAAGGGGCGACAAACCCGCCGCTGGTGGTGGGGGGCTCGGTCTTTGTCGTCAATGACGAGGCCAAGCTTGTCCGGCTGGACGCCAGCACCGGCGCGGTGATCTGGGCTGTGCAGATGCCCTATTTCAAGGCCGAAAAGCCCAAGCGTCACAAGGCGATCACGGCCCATTACGGCCCGGTTCTGGCCGGAGGCCGTCTTGCGGTCGTGTCGTCGGACGGCGGCTTGCGGCTGTTCAACCCCACCGATGGCAGTCTGGTCGGAACCGGCGAAATCCCCGGCGGGGCGGCCTCGCCTGCAGCCTTGGCGGGCGGCATGCTGTTTGTGGTCGGCACCAACGGACAACTTCACGCTTTCCGTTGAGGGCAAAGCCCTGTAAGGCGGGCAGCTTGAGAGAAACGGACGTATCATGAGCTTTACCCTCGCCATCGTGGGCCGCCCCAATGTGGGCAAATCTACGCTTTTTAACCGGCTGGTGGGCCGCAAACTAGCGCTGGTCGATGACCAGCCCGGTGTGACGCGCGACCTGCGCGAAGGCGATGCGAAACTTTTCGACATGCGCTTTACCGTGATCGACACGGCGGGGCTTGAAGAAGTGACCGACGATTCGCTGCAGGGCCGGATGCGGCGGCTGACCGAACGCGCGGTCGACATGGCCGATATCTGCCTGTTCCTGATCGACGGCCGGGTGGGGGTGACCCCCTCGGACGAGGTTTTTGCCGACATCCTGCGCAAAAAGGCGGCGCGGGTGATTCTGGGGGTGAACAAGGCCGAGGGCCGTGCCGGGGAATCCGGCGCGCTGGAGGCCTACAGCCTTGGCCTTGGCGAACCCTTGCGCCTGTCGGCCGAACACGGTGAGGGGATGGACGACCTTTACCGCGTGTTGAAGCCTCTGGAAGGCGAGTTTGCCGAGCGTGAGGCGGAAAACGCCCCCATCGTCGATGTGGATCTGTCGGAGGAAGAGGCCGAGCTTGAGGCCGATGAATTCGCCCATCACCCCACGGCCAAAAAGCCATTGCAGATTGCGGTGATCGGCCGCCCGAATGCCGGAAAATCCACGCTGATCAACAAGATCCTTGGCTATGACCGCCTTCTGACCGGCCCCGAGGCCGGGATCACCCGCGATGCGATCTCGGTCCGGGCCGATTGGCAGGGCACGCCGATCCGCATTTTCGACACGGCCGGGATGCGCAAGAAGGCCCGCGTCACCGAAAAGCTGGAAAAGCTGTCGGTGTCCGATGGCCTGCGCGCCGTCCGCTTTGCCGAGGTGGTGGTGGTGCTGCTGGACGTGGAAATCCCGTTCGAAACCCAGGACCTGCGGATTGCCGACTTTGCCGAGACCGAAGGTCGTGCGGTGGTGGTGGCGATCAACAAATGGGATCTTGAGGACGACAAGCAGGAAAAGCTTGCCGACCTGAAAGAGATGTTCGAACGCCTGCTGCCGCAGTT
>JALQYS010000021.1 GCA_023254015.1 Paracoccaceae bacterium | reverse complement strand
CTTTCGCCCGAAACCAAGAACGGCAAGAAGCCCGTCGTGCTGATGCCGAACCCGTTCTATCAGGTCTATGCCGTGGCCGCGCTGACCGTGGGGGCCGATCCGGTCTATGTGCCTGCCACCGCCGCAACCGGTTTTCTGCCTGATTACGCCGCCCTGCCTGCCGAAGTGCTGGACCGCGTGACGGTGGCCTATATCTGCTCGCCGGCGAACCCCCAGGGTGCCGTGGCCAGCCGCGAGTATTGGAAAACCCTGCTGGCCTTGGCCGAAAGGCATGATTTCCTGATCTTTGCCGACGAATGCTATGCCGAGATCTGGCGCGACAGCCCGCCCTCCGGCGCGCTGGAGGTTGCGGCAGAGGTGGGGGCCAACCCCGAGCGGGTGTTCTCGTTCCACTCCCTGTCGAAACGGTCGAACCTGCCGGGCCTGCGGTCGGGCTTTGTGGCGGGCGGGCGCGAGGGGATTGCCCGGATGCGCAAGCTGCGCAGCTTTGCCGGCGCCCCCCTGCCCCTGCCGATCCAGCGCGTCAGCGAGGCCGCCTGGACGGATGAGGCCCATGTCGCGGCAAACCGCGCGCTTTATCAGGACAAGTTCCGCGCGGCGGATCAGATCTTCAGCGGCCTGCAGGGCTTTTCCTGCCCCGAGGGCGGGTTCTTCCTGTGGCTGCCGGTCGAGGACAGCGAGGCGGCCGCCTTGAAGCTGTGGCGCGAAACCGGGGTGCGGGTTCTGCCCGGCGCCTACCTGTCGCGCGAGGTCGGGGGCGACAACCCCGGCAAGACATATATCCGGGTCGCCCTTGTGGCCCCAAAAGAAGAAATGCAGCGCGGGCTCGTCACGCTTCGCGACTGTCTCTATCGGTGAGGCGTAACATGGCATCCTATCAGATCCGTCAGCGGGATCCTTTGCTGGATCAGGGCACGCAGGCCATGCTGGAGCGGCGCTCGCGCGAGTTGTTCGGTCTGGGGCTAATCGGCCTCGGGCTTGCCTTCGTCGTGATGCTCTGGACCTATTCGCCGCAAGATCCGGGCTGGATGGTCGCCTCGGACAAGCCGGTTTCCAACGCGCTTGGCGGCCTTGGCGCCGCCGTCGCCTCGACCCTTGTCATCATCGGCGGCAAGGGCGTCTGGACGGTGCCGCTGATCCTGATGGCCTGGGGCGCGCGCTTTGTGACCCATCGCGGGGCCGAGCGGGTGCTGAGCCGGATGGTCTTTGCCGTGATCGCCATTGCGGTCGCCTCGATCTATTGCGCCACTCTGGTGCCGGGGGCGGACTGGACACATTCCTTTGGTCTGGGTGGGCTGTTCGGGGATACGGTCGTCGGCGCGGCGCTGGGGCTTTTGCCTGTCGGCGCCGGGCTGGCGCTGAAACTTCTGTCGCTGGGCATGGGTCTGGTTCTGGTGGTGCTGACGGCCTTTGTGATGGGCTTTACCGTGCCGGAAATCCGCGGCCTTGCGGCCTTCATGCTGACCAGTCTTGTGATGACCTATTCGGCCCTTCTGGGGGCTGCCAGCAAGGGCGCGCAAGGCACCGCGCGCGCCGCCCATGCGCTGCAAGACCGGCGCAAGGCATCGGCCACGCTGGGGGCCGAACCGGCGGTTCAACCCGAAACGACCCGCGCCGTGGTGCGCCGCAGCCCGCCGCCGGTGGTGCCTGACGAGGCCCCGCTTGCCCCGCCCCCCTTTAGCCGCCCCGCCGCGATGGCCCCGGCGCCGCTGCGGGCCGACCCTGCCTATGCAGCCCCCTTGGCCGAGGCAGCCCATTACGCCCCCTCGCGCGAGAAGGTGGGCCTTCTGGCCCGCATGCCCGCCCTCTTGCGCCGCAGCGTCGAGCCCGAGCCCGAGTTGGTGGAACCGGTCCTTGCCGAGGACCGCGACTTTGATGACCTGCCCGATGATGACCGGATCAAGGCCCGCATCACCGACGCCGTGCGCGCCCGCACCCGCGCGCCGGACTCGGCCCTTAGCCCGATTGCCGCCGCGATCCAGCGGCGGGAACCGTCCCTGACCCGCCCGCGCAGCCCCCAACCACTGATCGTGCTGCCGCGGTCAAAGCCCACGCCCCCGCCGATGGCGGCGCCCGGCCTGCGCGCCGAACCGCCCGTGCTTGCCTCTAAACCCGCCGTCGCGCCGAAGCCCGTCCTTGTGACGCAACCAGCGGCTGGGCCGGCCCCAGTGCAGCCCCTGACGCGCCCCACCGCGCCCGAGGCCCCGAAAGCGCCTGAACCGAACGCCTTTGCGCCCGAGGCTTTCGACGATGATCTGCCCGAAGCCTTTGACACTGCCAACGGCTTTGACGTGGATGACGGCATCGGCACCGATTGGGATGAGGCCGTTGACGCCGAACCCATGCCCGCCCCCACGGCCCGCGTGACGCCCGTCACGCTGGACCGTCGCCCGGTGGTGCAGCATGCGGTGAAGAAACCCGCCACCCCTTCGCGCCGCGCGATGGACGAGGCCCAGCCTCGCCTGCGCTTTGACGAAACCGTCAGCAGCTATGAACTGCCGCCGCTTTCGCTTTTGACCAACCCCGCCAGCATCCAGCGCCACGCGCTTTCCGATGAATCGCTGGAAGAAAACGCCCGCATGCTGGAAACCGTGCTGGATGATTACGGCGTGAAGGGCGAGATCACCTCGGTCCGCCCCGGCCCGGTGGTCACGATGTATGAGCTGGAGCCGGCGCCGGGCCTGAAGGCCTCCCGCGTGATCGGTCTGGCCGATGACATCGCTCGGTCGATGTCGGCCCTGTCGGCGCGTGTGTCCACCGTGCCCGGCCGCACGGTGATTGGCATCGAACTGCCCAATGCGCATCGCGAAAAGGTGGTGCTGCGCGAAATCCTTGCCGCCCGCGACTTTGGTGATTCGAACCTGCGCCTGCCGCTGGCTTTGGGCAAGGACATCGGCGGTGATCCCATTGTGGCCAACCTCGCCAAGATGCCCCACCTTCTGATTGCCGGGACCACGGGGTCGGGCAAGTCGGTGGCGATCAACACGATGATCCTGAGCCTCCTTTACAAGCTGACGCCCGAGGAATGCCGCCTGATCATGATCGACCCCAAGATGCTGGAACTGTCGGTTTATGACGGCATCCCGCACCTTCTGTCGCCCGTTGTGACCGACCCGAAAAAGGCGGTCGTGGCCCTGAAATGGGTCGTGGGCGAGATGGAAGAGCGCTATCGCAAGATGTCCAAGATGGGCGTTCGCAACATCGAAGGCTACAATGGCCGCGTGAAAGAGGCGCTCGCCAAGGGCGAGATGTTCAAGCGCACCATCCAGACGGGTTTCGATGAGGAAACCGGCGATCCGGTGTTCGAAACCGAGGAATTCGCCCCGGTGTCCCTGCCCTATATCGTTGTGATCGTTGACGAAATGGCCGACCTGATGATGGTGGCGGGCAAAGAGATCGAAGCCTGCATCCAGCGTCTGGCGCAGATGGCCCGGGCCTCTGGCATCCACCTCATCATGGCCACCCAGCGGCCGTCGGTGGACGTCATCACCGGCACGATCAAGGCCAACTTCCCCACCCGGATTTCCTTCCAGGTGACCTCCAAGATCGACAGCCGCACCATTCTTGGCGAACAGGGGGCAGAACAGCTTCTGGGCATGGGCGACATGCTTTACATGGCCGGCGGCGGGCGGATTTCGCGTATCCACGGGCCCTTCGTGTCGGATGAAGAGGTTGAAGAGGTGGTGAACCACCTGAAATCCTTCGGTCCGCCGTCCTATATGTCGGGCGTCGTCGAAGGCCCCGAGGATGATCGCGCCGACGATATCGACATGGTTCTCGGCCTTGGCGGCGGGGAGTCGTCGGACGATGCGCTTTATGATCAGGCCGTGGCGATCGTGGCCAAGGACCGCAAGTGCTCGACCTCCTACATCCAGCGCAAGCTGGGAATCGGCTACAACAAGGCCGCGCGTCTGGTCGAGCAGATGGAAGAAGAAGGCGTCGTCACCGCCGCGAACCATGTGGGCAAGCGCGAAATTCTGGTGCCAGAGCGGTGAAGCCGCCCGCAGGTCGGGCTTCAGCCCGACCTGCCCCCTGCCAAATCCAGAGTTCCCAAGTCTCTCAGGGCCACAACCCCCTGATATGAAACAACGTCAAAACGTCCCAGCGCCGGGCTTCTTCACGGACACCGTCTCGGCATCTCTCCGCCAGTTGATGGGCTGGGGGATGCAAGGCGCCGGGCGATGGCCTATATTGGGCGCATGAAACCGTTTCGCGCCCTTCTCGTTTCCCTCGCCCTTCTGGTCCCGCCCCTGCCCGCGCTGGCGGACAAGATCCCGCTGGCCGAGATTTCGGCCTATCTGAACCGGCTGGAAACCGTGCAGTCCGACTTCACACAGGTGAATGCCGATGGCACCGTGTCCTTGGGCAGAATCTATATCAAACGTCCCGGCCGGGTGCGGTTTGAATACGCGCCCCCGGACCGCAGCCTTGTGCTGGCCTCGGCCGAGACCGTGGCGATCTTTGACGCCAAGTCGAACCAGCCGGCCGAAGAATATCCGCTGAAGCGGACCCCCCTGAACCTGATCCTTGCCCCCAAGATCGATCTTGGCGAGGCCAGGATGGTGGTGGGCCATAAAGAGGTGGAAAACACCACCCGCGTCGTGGCGCAGGACCCCGAACATCCGGAATACGGCACGATCGAACTGGTGTTCACCGCCAGCCCCGTCACGCTGCGGCAATGGGTCATCACCGACGACCTCGGCCAGCAGACCACGGTCATTCTGGGCGAACTGACCGCGGTTGGCGATCTCAAGGCCAGCCTGTTCAGCATCAGCGAGGAAAAGGGCCGGCGAAAGGTGCAGAACTAGGCTGGCCTACCGGCAATAGGCCAGCTGGCTGTCATACATCACCGCCCGCGCACCAACCGCGGCCGCAACCTCGACCAGCCAGGGTTTGCCAAGGTAGGACTGGTTGGCATAGCCGGTGCGGCCTTCGTGATAGGCCAGATACTGGCCCTCGGCATCGGACTTCGAGATGCCCAGACGCTCGGTCGAATTGTGCATGTACCAGCCCATGAAATCGGTGGCATCCTCGATCCGGTCGCGGCGTGACCGGCGGCCGCCTTCCTCGTTCTGGTATTCCTCCCATGTGCCGTCCAGCGCCTGGCTATAGCCATAAGCCGAGGACTGCCGCCCCATCGGAATGACCCCCAGCGCAAAGCGATGCGGGGTGCGGGCGTTGCCAACGAATTTCGATTCCTGATAGATCGCCGCCATCTGGACTGCCACGGGGATGCCCCATTTGCGTTCCGTCTTCTTCAGCGCCTTCCAATAGGCAGGACGCTGCGCGAGGATCGCGCAGGCATCGTCCAGATTGCGCGGCGCCTTGTAATCGCCCCCGCCCCCGCAAGAGGCCAGAAGCAAGACAAGGATCGACGCACGGAGAGTTCTGCTCATTTGCCCCTCACGTTCTTGTTTTGACGGCAGGATAGGCCAAAAGCGCGGCAAGGGAAATGCCCCAAGCCATCGCTTGCCTTCAGTTTTCTGTCAGCTGCCCCCCGGTTTTCGGCCAACTTTCGCCACAATTCCCGACCGAATCACGACAAACTGTTTCCCCCCCAGCGCGGCAGGGGAGTGGACAAGCCTTGCCTTCCGGGATTAGTAACCATGGAAAGAGAAGGTTCGCCCATGCTGAAGACCGCGGCCAAATACCATATCGGGCAGGTCCTGCGTCATCGGAAGCATCCGTTTCGTGGCGTGGTGTTCGACGTCGATGCGATGTTCTCGAACACCGAGGCTTGGTATGACGCCATCCCCGAGGATGTCCGCCCGGCCAAGGACCAGCCCTTCTATCATCTTCTGGCCGAGAATGACCAAAGCTACTATGTGGCCTATGTCTCGGAACAGAATCTTGTGCCCGATGACACGGGCGAACCGGTCAGCCATCCTGACCTGCCTGACCTCTTCGGCGACTTCGAGGATGGCCGCTATCCGCTTCAATTCCAATTGAATTGATTTTCCCTTCCGGGGCTTACCCTTCGGTAACCTGTCGCGCCTAGCCTGACCGAAAGCAATCGTCGGGAAAGGACAATCGGGATGGAACTTCATGCTCAGGAAAGTGGGGGGATCCTTGTCATCCGGGCCCTGCAGGATCGCATTGATGCGGCAGGGGCGATCCGGTTCAAGGACATGATGCGCGATCTGACGCGCAACAGCGCCGCCCCCCGCGTGGTGCTGGACATGTCCAAGGTGGCTTTCCTTGACAGTTCGGGCCTGGGGGCCGTGGTTGCCGTTCTGAAGGCCCTGCAACCCGACCGCACGCTGGAGCTTTCGGCCCTGACGCCGACGGTTCAGAAAGTGTTCCGCCTGACGCGAATGGACAGCATCTTCACCATCCATGACGCCGTGCCGGATGGCCTGCGGCATGCGGGGTGATGCGGCCTTGCCGTCCGAACCGCCAGCCGGGGCAAACGCCGGCCAGACCCGTTGCATCATTCCCGGCACGGCCGAAGCGGTGCGCGAGCTATTGCAGTCGCTGGTCTCGGGCCCTCTCGGGCGGGCGCTCTCCCCCGAACAGGTCAGCAACCTCGAGATCGTCCTGGCCGAAGTTCTGAACAATGTCGTCGAACACGCCTACGCCGCCTTTCCGGGCAGGGTCTGTGTGACCCTGCGACGGGAAGGGGCTGATCTGCGCTGCGAGGTCTGCGATCAGGGCGCGGCGATGCCGGGGCTTGATCTGCCCGCAGGTCGGCAAGCCGACCTTGCCGAAATCGCCGACCTTCCGGAGGGCGGATTCGGATGGTTCCTGATTCGCAGCCTGACCCAAGACCTGAGCTATCGGCGCGATAACGGGGTGAACCACCTGTCGTTCCTGCTCCCCGCAAGACAATTGCCCCACTAGGCCCGGACTGTTTGCATTTTTCTGGTGTTGACGCGGAATTGCCGAAATTTCCCCCTAAAACCGCCCCGGATCGCGCCGATAACAGACCTGTAGCTGCATAAAGCTTCCCTCGGCGCGGCGGATCAAAGCCCCCACCCAGTTCGCCGCGCCGGGGCACTTCATCATCGGCCAGACCGCAACCCGGCCTTGGCAAATGCCGGATGCCCTCCTAGGCTGACAGCTTCGGAGGGCTTCTTTATGCGCGATTTCCATCTTCCCGGCCGCTCGGCGGTCTTTGCCACCAATGGCGTCTGCGCCACGTCGCACCCGCTGGCGGCCAAGGTTGCGATCGACACCCTGCAGGCCGGGGGCAATGCGGTGGATGCGGCGCTTGCCGGGGCTTTCGTTCTGGGCATTGCCGAGCCGCAGATGTGCGGCATCGGCGGGGATTGCTTTGTTCTGCTGAAACCGGCCGGGTCGGAAGAGATTCTTGGCCTGAACGGCTCGGGTCGGTCGCCTGCCGGTTATGACGCCGAGGCGATGCGCGCCAAGGGCCATCAGACGGTGCCGATCCGCGGGATCGAGCCTGTCACCCTGCCCGCCGCGATCGATGCCTTCTGCCGCCTGTCGCAGGACCATGGCAAACTGGGGCTGGACCGCGTTCTGGCCCCCGCGATCCACTATGCCGAGGAAGGGGTGCCCGTTGCCCCGCGCGTCGCCTTCGACTGGGCCGATGACGCCCCGGCGCTGCAGGGCGCGGCGCGCGACCACTACCTGATCGCGGGCAAGGTTCCGACGGTCGGGCAGATCTTCCGCGCGCCGGCACAGGCCGAAGTGCTGCGCTGCATCGCCCGCGCGGGGCGCAATGGCTTCTACGAAGGGGAGGTGGCCGAGGACATGGTGTCGTCGCTTCGGGCCTTGGGCGGCAGCCATACGCTGGACGATTTCGCGGCCGTGACAACCGATTACACCACGCCCATCCACGGCCCCTACAAGGGTGTCGACCTTTATGAACACCCGCCGAACGGTCAGGGGGCGACGGCCATCCTGATGCTGAACATCCTGTCGCATTTCGACCTTGCCGCGATGGAGCCTTTCGGCACCCGGCGCGCCCATATCGAGGCCGAGGCGGCCAAGCTGGCCTATGACGCCCGCAACCGATTCATCGCCGATCCGATCAGCCGGCTGGATCACATGCTGGCCCCGGAAACGGCGGCACGGCTGGCCGCGCTGATCGACCCGAACCGCGCGTTGGCCGCGGCCAAGCCCCTGACAGAGGCGGTGCACAAGGATACAATCTATATCACCGTCGTTGACCGCGACCGGATGGCGGTCAGCCTGATCTATTCGATCTTCTGGGGCTTTGGGTCGGGCCTTGCCTCGACCAAGTTCGGGATCAACTTCCAGAACCGCGGCGCGGGCTTTACTCTTGAACGCGGCCACCCGAACGAGGCCGGGCCGGGCAAGCGGCCGATGCACACCATCATCCCCGGCATGTTGAAGCAGAACGGCCGGGTGACCATGCCCTTTGGCGTGATGGGCGGGGCCTATCAGCCCTGCGGTCATGCCCGTTTTGTCAGCAACATGGTCGATTACGGGCTGGACCCGCAGGAGGCCATCGACGCGCCGCGCTGCTTTTCGGGGGCCGAGGGCATGGGGGTTGAACGCGGCTATTCAGAAAAGGTCCGGGCCGAACTGGCGGCGATGGGGCATGAGGTGTCGGTCGCGCACGAGCCGATCGGTGGCGGGCAGGCCATCCTGATAGGGCAGGATGGCCTGCTGGTCGGGGCCTCTGACCCGCGCAAGGATGGTTGCGCTTTGGGGTATTGAGCATGGATTACAGGGCCGTCACCGAAACCATCCGCGCGCTTTGCCATGGGGAAACCGATACGGTGGCGCTGATGGCGACGCTGGCCTGCGAAATCCACCACGCCCATCCCTTTGCCGACTGGACCGGCTTTTACCGGGTTGTCGCGCCCGATCTGCTGAAGATCGGCCCCTATCAGGGCGGCCACGGCTGCCTTGTCATCCCGTTTTCCCGGGGGGTTTGCGGGGCTTGCGCGCGCACGGGGCAAGTGCAGAACGTGCCTGATGTCGATGCCTTTCCCGGCCATATCGCCTGCTCCTCCTCGACCCGGTCGGAGCTGGTGCTGCCAGTCTGGAACGGCGCGGGCCGGCTTCTGGGCGTGCTGGACATCGACAGCGACACGCCAGCCGCCTTTAGGCAGGCCGACGAGGACTGGCTCGTGCCGCTTTTGGCCGAAGTCTTTGAAAAGGCAGAATGATGCACGGATCCTGTCTTTGCGGCCTGGTGGCATTCGAGGCCGTGCCAGACCGCCATGTGATCGCCTGCCATTGCAGCCAGTGCCGCAAACAGTCGGGCCATTTCTGGGCCGCGACCTTTGCCTGGCACAAGGATTTCCGCCTGATCCGTGCCGAGGGCCTGCGGTGGTATGACGCCTCGGACAAGGCCCGGCGCGGGTTTTGCGGCGGATGCGGGGCGTTCCTGTTCTGGCAACCGGTGGGCGAGGACCGCATTTCCATCGCGGGTGGGGCGTTTGATGGCGAAACCGGCCTGCATGTCGGGGAAAGCTGGCATAACGAGGATGCGGGTGATTACTACAGCCCCGCTGGCAGCGCCCTGCCCAACGCGGGGCCCCTCGTGCCTCTGTTGCAGGGGAGCTGCCTGTGCAGGGCAAACCGCTTTACCATGCCCGGCCCGATGGGGGCCGTCACCGCCTGCCATTGTCACGCCTGCCGCAAGACTTCGGGCCATTACGCGGCCAGCTTTCCGGTGACGCCCGAGGCGATCACCTGGCATGCTCGGCAGGTTGACGGATACAAGGACAGCATGGGAAACCGGCGCGGTTTCTGCCCGACCTGCGGATCAAAGCTTTATGTTCAGGACGCCGCAGGCGGTTTCCAGTTGGCGGCGGCGGCGGTCGATAATCCGACCGGCGGCCATCTGGCCCGGCATGTCTACGTGGCGGAAAAGGGCGACTACCATGATCTGACCGACGGCCTGCCGCAGTACCCTGCAGGCGCGGGCGGCTAAAGCCCCAGCCGATCAAACGCCTGATCCAGCGCCGTCCAATCCTCCAGCCGCAACCGCACCGGCAGCGACAGGACGGAGGAACGGAAGGCGGGCGGCAGTCGGGCGGCGTCCTTTTCGGTGGTCACCAGCTGGGCGCCCGTCAGCAGCGCCTCGGCCTCAAGCCGGCGGATCAGGGTGTCGGACAGCGGCTGATGATCGTCCAGTGCCTCGGTCCGCAGAATCTGCGCGCCCAGACCGCGCAGGGTGGCAAAGAACTTTTCCGGCCGGCCGATCCCGGCAAAGGCGATCACGCGCTCGGCCCGCCAGTCGATGCCCATTTCGACCGGCTGAAGATGCGCGGTCAGGCGCGGCAGCAAAACCGCCCTGCCCCAGCCAGCCGAAAAAGCCGCTTGCGCCTCGGGCGGGCCGATGGTCAGCACCATGTCGGCGCGGGCCAGCCCCACCGCCACGGGTTCGCGCAAGGGACCGGCGGGCAGGCAGCGCCCATTGCCAAAGCCCTGTTCGGCATCGACCACGATCAGCGACAGCGATTTCCAGACAGCAGGGTTCTGGAACCCGTCGTCCAGCAAGATGACCTCGGCCCCTGCCGCCTCGGCCGCGCGCACGCCTGCGGCACGGTCGCGGGCGACCCATGTCGGGGTGAAGGCGGCCAGGAGAAGCGGCTCGTCCCCCACATCGGTGGCGCGGTGCCGCAGCACATCCACCTGCACCGGGCCAGTCAGACGGCCGCCATAGCCACGGCTGACAACCTGCACCTTGCGGCCCCGTGCGATCAGCCGTTCGACAAGGGCAATCGCGGTGGGCGTCTTGCCGGTGCCGCCCACGTTCAGATTGCCGATGCAGATGACCGGAACCGCCGCGCCATAGCCCTGCCCGGCCAAGCGGCGGGCGGTCGCAGCGGCATAAAGCCGACCAAGCGGCGACAAAAGCCGCGCCACAAGGCCGGGACGGTCGGGCGGATACTGCCAAAAGGCGGGCGGGCGCATCACGTGTCTCCGATCATCTGGCGCAGGCGGGCCAGCACCTTTTCCGTGACCTCGGCCCCGTCCGAGGCAACCGCCCAGGCGGCCTGCGCCGCCAGCGCGGCCCGATCGGGCGCCAGAAGATCGCCCAGCGCCTCGGCCAGATCGGCGGCAGAGCCGACGGCCCGGGCTGCGCGCGCGGCACCCAGCCGACCAAACACCGCCCCGTAAGGCCCGGGCCGCGGCCCATGAATGATGGCAGAGCCCAGGGCGGCAGGCTCCAGCGGATTGCGTAGCGCGCCGGGGCCGGCCAGACTGCCCCCCAGATAGGTGACCGGCGCCAGCCGATACCACAGCCCGTATTCCTCGGCACTGTCGGGCAGATAGACCGAGGTCTCGTCCTCGGGTTCTTCGAACCGGGCGCGGCGGGCAACCAGCCAGCCTTCGCGCGCCTCAAGATCGGCGGCCAAGGGTTCGGCCCGGGCGCAGTCGGCGGGCGCAAGGATCAACAACAGACGGTGCGAAAGGCGCAGCGCCGCGCGATGGGCAGCGATGACGGCGGCCTCTTCGGCTTCGGGCACGGCGGCGGCCAGCCAGACGGGCCGCGCCTTGAGAACCTCGGCCATGGCAGCGCGTTCGCCCTCGTGGCAGGGCAGCGCGGCCGAGACCTCTTCCATCCGGCCCACGGCCTCGACCTGGGCGGCACCGGCCTTGCGCCAGGCGCGGGCAGCGGCCTCGTCCAGTGCAAAGACATGGCGCAGGGTCTGCACCGCATCGCGCAGAAGGCCCGGAAACCAGCCATCCCGGCCGCGCACGAGATAGGGTTCGCGCCCGTCAACGACCAGAACCGGAACCCCCCGCGCCTCGGCCTCGAACAGCAGGGTCGGGCGGATTTCACCGTCCGCCAGCAACAGCGCATCGGGCTGCCAATGGCTGAGAAAGGCCTTCACCTCGGCCGGTTGGTCGGCCGGAGGGGCCACATGGCCACCGTCGCGCGGGCCGGTGACAAGGGTGGCGACGCCATCCTCATCGGCCAGCCGCCGGGCAAGTTGCGCCAGCCCCTGCGCCGCCTCGACGCGCGGAGCATGCAGCCAGACCAACGGCCCCCGGGGGCGCGGCTGCCAGGCCTGACCCTCGGCGGCTTCGCGGCGGCCTGTCAGATTGTAAAGCCGTCGTCCAAGCGAAAGGGCCATGGCCGTGCCGGATTACGCGCCCAGTTCCTCGGTCGGCGAGGCGGCCGAGGCCTCGTCGCGCAGGCGGTGGATATGGGCGATGAAATAGCGCATGTGGGCGTTGTCCACTGTGCGCTGCGCTTCGGCCTTCCAGGCGGCAAAGGCGCTGGCATAATCGGGGAACATGCCGACGATGTGGATGGCATTGACGTCACGAAAGACGTTTTTCGTCGGCGTCACCAATTCACCGCCAAAGACAAGGTGCAGGCGCTGGCTCATGGGGTCTCCTGAGGCTGTGGCGCGCGGAAAGGCCGCCGCCGGTCTGGCGCAACCTATCCGCTGGCCGGTCCGGGGACAAGTCGGGCTTGCCCCGGCGCGGTGGCGCGGCTAGCTTCGCGGCAAATCCCTGACACGAGGTTTCCCATGTCCAACGTTGAAGCCCGGCTTGCCGAACTTGGCGTCACCCTGCCCGATGCGCCCGCGCCTGCCGCCAATTACGTGCCCTTTGTCGTGGTGGGCGATCTGGTGCATGTCTCGGGGCAGATCAGCCAGAACGCCGCTGGCCTGATCAAGGGCCGGCTCGGCGCCGATCTGGACGTGGCCGCCGGGGCCGAGGCGGCGAAATCCTGTGCGATTTCGCTGCTGGCGCAGGTGAAAAAGGCCTGTGGCGGCGACCTGGACCGCGTCGTGCAGCTGGTCAAGCTGGTGGGCTTTGTCAATTCGACCGCCGATTTCACCGATCAGCCCAAGGTCATCAACGGCGCCTCCGATTTCATGGTGGCCGTGCTGGGCGATGCCGGGCGGCATGCGCGCTCGGCCGTGTCGGCGGCGTCGTTGCCGCTGGGCGTGGCTGTCGAGATCGAAGGCATCTTCCAGATCCGCCTGCCCCGGTCGCATGACGATGCGCCTTCCCGCTGAGTTCCTGCGCCTGCCGCTGGCCCATCGCGCGCTGCACAAGCGCAGCGACAGGCGGCCCGAAAACTCGCCCGCGGCCATTCGAGCCGCGGTCGAGGCCGGTTATGGCATCGAGATCGACGTGCAATGCAGCCGCGACGGTCAGGCGATGGTGTTCCACGACGAATGGCTGGAGCGGTTGACCGAGGTCACGGGATTTGTCCGTGATCTGGATGCGGCAGATCTGATGCAGATCAAGCTGCGCGACAGTGACGACGGCATCCCCACCCTGCCTCAGGTCTTGCAGATGGTTGCGGGCCGCGTGCCCCTGTTGATCGAGATCAAGGACCAGACCGACCGCATGGCCGAAACCGACGGGCGGCTGGAGGCGGCGGTGGCGGCCGCGCTGGCGGGCTATGCCGGGCCGGTCGCCGTGATGTCCTTCAACCCCCATGCCGTGGCCCATATGGCCCGTCTTGCCCCGGCCGTTCCGCGCGGTCTGACGACCTCGGCCTATGTCGCGTCCGACTGGGAGCCGCTGGCGGCCGAACGGTGCGACGAGTTGCGCGAGATTGCCGATTATGACCGGGTGGGCGCCTGTTTCATCAGCCATGAGGCTGCAGATCTTGCCCGTCCCCGCGTGGCGGCTTTGAAGGCCGCGGGGGCCGCGATCTTGTGCTGGACCATCCGTTCCGCCGCGGAAGAAGCCAAGGCGCGGGCGGTGGCCGACAATGTGACCTTCGAGGGGTATCTGGCCGCCTTCCCGGCTTGACCTTTGGCCTTTGAGGGCCATCCTTTGCGGCGGGTTTGGCAGAACAGGGGCGGATGTGACACTCACGGTTGATCTGATGGAGGGCATGGCCGCCCTTTCCGCAGCCGACTGGGATGCGCTGGCCTGCCCCGAGGCGGCAGACGGCGGCAGGCCGATTGATCCATTTACCACCCATCGCTTTCTGCTGGCGCTTGATGCGTCGGGGTCAACCGGCGAGGGAACCGGCTGGCAGGCGCGGCCCTTGGTCTTGCGCAAGGCGGGGGTGCCGGTCGCCGCGATGCCGCTTTACGTCAAGGGCCACAGTCAGGGCGAATACATCTTTGACCACGGCTGGGCCGAGGCCTATGAACGCGCGGGTGGGCGGTATTACCCGAAACTGCAGGTGGCCGTGCCTTTCACCCCGGCCACCGGGCGGCGCTTTCTGGGGCCAGAGGAGTATCGCGCGCCCCTGCTGCGTGCTGCCATCGACATCACGCGCGGCAATGGCTTGTCGTCGTTGCATGTCACCTTCTGCACCCCCGAAGAGGCTGCGGTGCTGGAGGGGGTCGAGGGCACGCTGGGCCGGATGACTCAGCAGTTTCACTGGGA
This sequence comes from Paracoccaceae bacterium, assembly GCA_023254015.1. Classification (GTDB taxonomy): domain Bacteria; phylum Pseudomonadota; class Alphaproteobacteria; order Rhodobacterales; family Rhodobacteraceae; genus Tabrizicola_A. The sequence continues at coordinate 3,442 of JALQYS010000021.1, read as the reverse complement.
AAACCCGGGCTATGGCAGCTTTGACGAATTCCTCGCCGCCCTGTCCAGTCGCAAGCGCAAGATGATCCGCAAGGAGCGGGAAACCGCCCGGGCGCATGGGCTAACCATCCGGGCCCTGACCGGCGATCAGATCGAGCCTGCGCATTGGGATGCCTTCTGGACCTTCTATCAGGACACAGGCACCCGCAAATGGGGGCGGCCCTATCTGACGCGGGGCTTTTTCGATTCGGTCCATGCGACCATGCGCGACGATGTGCTGCTGGTGCTGGCCTTTGACGGCAGCCGGCCCGTGGCGGGCGCGCTGAATTTCATCGGGCGGGACTGCCTTTATGGCCGCTATTGGGGCTGCGTCGCCGATTATCCCTGCCTGCATTTCGAACTGTGCTACTATCAGGCGGTGGATTGGGCGATTGCCCATGGCCTGCCCCGGGTCGAGGCCGGGGCACAGGGCGAACACAAGCTGGCCCGGGGCTATCTGCCAAGTGCCATCCATTCCTTGCACTGGCTGGCCGATCCGGGCTTTGCCAAGGCGGTCGCGCGGTATCTGGAGCAGGAAAAGCGCGCGATGGACGAGGAGATCGAGGTCTTGACCGCCTATGGCCCGTTCCGGAAGGTGGGCAGAGACGACTAGGCTTGCCCCATGGGCCACGGCCGGGGGACGTCGCGTCCCCCGGACCCCCTGCGGGATATTTGAGCACAGAGGATGAACCATGCTGACCTTCTATACCAATCCCCTGTCTCGCGGACGGACCGTGCGCTGGATGCTGGAAGAGCTGGGCAGGCCCTATGACACCGTGGTGCTGGAGTTCGGCGCGGCGATGAAGGCCCCCACCTATCTGGCGGTGAACCCGATGGGCAAGGTGCCCGCCCTAGTGCATGGGACCGAGATCGTGACCGAGGCGGCCGCGATCTGCACCTACCTGGCCGACGCCTTTCCCGAGGCCGCGCTGATGCCTGACCGGCGCGGGGCATTCTATCGCTGGATGTTCTTTGGCGCGGGCCCGCTGGAGCAGGCCGTCATCAACGGCTCGATGGGATGGGAGCCTGCACCGGAGATGACGGGCCGCGTGGGTTACGGCAGTATGGCGGATGTGTTGGCCACGTTGTCCAACCATCTGGCGCACAACAGGTATTTCTGTGGGGAACAGTTCAGCGCCGCCGATGTCTATGTCGGCAGCCAGATCGGTTGGGGCCTAGGCTTCGAGACCCTGCCCGCAACGCCCGAACTGGTGGCCTATTGGAACCGGATCAAGGATCGTCCGGCGCTGTTGCGGGCCAATGCCTTGGATGATGCGCTGGCAAGAAAGGAGGCCGGGAATGAAGCGTCTGGATGAAGGGGAACGGCTGGCCAATCTGCCGGGACTTGGCGAAACGGGCTGGGCTGCGGTGCCCAATCGGGATGCGCTGCGCAAGATCTGGAAGTTCCGCGGCTTTTCCGAGGCCTGGGGTTTCATGTCGCGCGTGGCCCTTGCGGCGGAAAAGCTGAACCATCACCCGGAATGGAGCAACCGGTTCAACATCGTGGATGTCACGCTGATCACCCATGATTGCGATGGCCTGTCGATGCTGGACATTGATCTGGCCCGGCGCATGGACCGCCTGGCGGACGCGGCCGAGGTGATGCGCGATCACGGGGAGCCGATTTCCTGTCTGTGTCAGGAGCGCGCGCGGCGGGCCTGAGCGGGGGGTCTACTCTGCCGCCTCGGCCGTGGGCGGGGGCATGCGGTGCAGACCGGATGCAAGCCGACGTTCATCCTTGGGGCTGACGCCGAAAAGTTCCTGATACTGGCGGGCCATCGGGGCCGGGGTCAGGTATCCCACCGACGCGGCGATCTCGCGCAGCGGGTCGTTGGAGTAAAGCACGCGCTGGCGCGCCTTGGACAGGCGCAGATGGCGATAATACCGCAGCGGGCTTTGGCCGGTTTCGCGTTTGAACAGGCGTTCGAAATGGCGGCCCGACATGTCGACGGCGGCAGCGACATCGGGGATGCGCAGCGGGTCTTCGACATGGGTTTCAAAGAGGCGGATCGCCTCGCGGATGGCGGGGGTCAGCCTGTCGGCGGTTGCGGCGGTGCGGGCGACGGGCACCTTCTGGCTGGCGTCCTCATCGCGGACAAAGGGGTGCTGGAACCAACAGGCCACCTCGGTCATGCATTGGCGGCCCAGACGTTCCTCGATCAGGCGCAGCATCAAGTCAAAGACCGCCCCCGCGCCCGAGGCGGTGATCCGCCGCTTTTCGCGCAGGACCACCTGTTCGGAGGCCTTCACCTCGGGGAATTCAGCCTTGAAGGCGGCCTCATAGCACCAATGCACCGAACAGCCCCGCCCCTCCATCAGCCCGGCGCGGGCAAGGGGGAAGATGCCGCCGGAAAAGGCGCCCAGCGTCAGCCCCGTCCGGTCAAGCCAGCGCAGGCGGGCCGGGCTGTGACGTGGATCGGCGAATTCGGCGGTGGGCGGCGACAGAAGGTAAAGCTGGTCAAGACCATCGGCCTCGGCCAGGGTCACGTCGGGTTCAAAGCGCACGTCGGCGGACGAACGCACCGGACCGCGGGTTTCCGAAACCAGTTTCCAGACGAATTCCTTGCGCCCCGTGATTTCATTCGCGGCGCGCAAGGGTTCGATGGCCGAGGTCAGGCAAGCCATCGGAAAGCCTGAAAACATCAGGAAACCCAGTCGCAATGGTCCTTCGCCCGGCATCTTTGCCTCCTGCTCAGTCCTCGGGCCACCAGCCCGGAGAGGTGGGTGCCCCGTCGTCATATTTCGACAGCCACTGCGCCATGGCATCGCGATTGCGCAGGAAGCCCTTGTAGGCGGCCAGATCCGGGTGCACGTCGCGCACCACACGGTGCAGGCGGCGGGCCCATTTCGGCACTGTCACCAGCTCTTCGAACTTGCCCAGATAGGCGCGGATGTCGAAGGCGATCGCATTCGAGCGGGGCAGGCGGTACAGCGTCTGCAGTTCGACCCGCAGATGCATCATCGAGCCCATGTTCTCTTGCGTCAACTGGGTGCGCATGTGACCCCATTCGGGATAGGTCTCGGGCGCGGTATCCAGAAGCGGGTTCACCGTCATCGTCCAGTTGAAGCGGCGCACGGGGGCACCATGCTGCAGCTTCAGCAGGAACTTGAGCGCCCGGTCGAAGATGCCCTTTTCATGGGCCAAAGGCACAGGGGCATGCCATTCGTGAAAGTTCATGCCGATGTCGAAGTCGAGCGACCAGTCAGCCTGGGTCGTGACCATGCCGGCATCGCACCAGAGCTGGCCATCACGCTGGTCGACGATGACGAAATCGCCCTGGGCCTGGCGGGTGATGTATTCGAAGGGCTCGCAGGGCAGGGTGTCGGGGTTGCCGAAGATGAAGCTCTGCTCGATGCCCAGCGGGCGGTTGATCCACGTCCAGCGGCTGCCGAAGTCGTCGCCTTCCTTGATGAGGGCGAAGTG
>JALQYS010000018.1 GCA_023254015.1 Paracoccaceae bacterium | reverse complement strand
GACATCTTGTCCCCGCTGAATTCAGGTATGAACAAGACGTAAAAATTAATTCTGTTTCATTGAGTATTCGGTAAAGTCTCTACCGATTTATGCGTCTCCATGACGGGCGGTGGTGCGCACAAGTTCTCGACATGGCTTTCGGCCAATGCCGGATCGGGCAAGACCCGCGTGCTGACCGACCGTGTGGCGCGGTTGTTGCTGGCGGGGGTGCAGCCGCAGCACATCCTGTGCCTGACCTATACCAAGGCCGCCGCGATGGCGGTCTTGCCCGCCTCGTTCAGGCGGCGGCGGGCCTCATAGGCGATGTTGGTGACGCCCTGCCGCGGAACGGCCCCGCCATGCACCCGGTCCAGAAGGCCCATCTCGGCCATCTCGGCCAGATCGCGGCGGATGGTCTGCACTGCCACGTCGAAATGCCGGGCCAGATCGTCCACCTGAACGTGGCCGCTGTCACGGGCAAGAGCAAGGATCTCGGACTGGCGCAGCGAAAGGCTCATGCCAAGGGCTTTAGGCAGTTTTGCAGTCGCGGGCAAGCAGGACATGTTCGGTTTTTGACAAATCGCGCAAATACGAACGTAAACGATTGACCTGCGCGCAGGATAAGCGCATGAAGCAAACGAAGGGGAACATCATGCGCTTGTCTGACGAGATTGCCGATCTGTTCATCATCGGCGGCGGGATCAACGGCTGCGGCATCGCCCGCGATGCGGCGGGGCGGGGGCTGAAGGTGGTGCTGGCCGAACAGGGAGATCTGGCGCAGGGCACCTCTTCGGCCTCGACAAAGCTGTTCCATGGCGGCCTGCGCTATCTGGAGTATTTCGAATTCCGTCTGGTGCGCGAGGCGCTGGCCGAGCGGGAAACCCTGCTGCGCGCCATGCCGCATATCGCCTGGCCGATGCGCTTTGTCCTGCCCTTGTCGCCCGAGATGCGGTTTGACAGCGACACGCCGACCAGCTGGCTTCTGGGATGGGTGATGCCCTGGGCCAAGGGGCGGCGGCCGGACTGGCTGATCCGGCTGGGGCTGTTCCTTTACGATACCATGGGCGGGCGCAAGATATTGCCTGCGACGCGGACGGTGGATCTGCGCGCCGATCCGGCGGGGGCGGTGCTGCAGCCGAAATATCGCAAGGCCTTTGAATATTCCGATGTCTGGGTGCAGGACGCCCGGCTTGTGGTGCTGAACGCCCGCGACGCTGCGATGCGCGGTGCGCGGATCATGGTGCAGACCCGCGTCACGGCAGCGGAGCGCGAGGGCGGGTTGTGGCGTGTCACCGTGGAAGGGCCCGAAGGTGTGCAGACCCACCGGGCGCGCGCCCTGGTCAATGCGGGCGGGCCTTGGGTGTCGGGAATCATCCGCGACGTGGCCCATGTGCAGACCCGCGACAGCATTCGTCTGGTGCGCGGCAGCCACATCGTGGTGCCCCGGCTTTACGACCATGGCCGCGCCTATTTCTTTCAGGGCGCGGACGGGCGGATCATCTTTGCCATTCCCTATGAGCAGGATTACACTTTGATCGGCACGACCGATCAGGACCATCAGGGCAGCCCGACAGAGGCGCGCTGTTCGCAGGCCGAACAGGATTACCTTTTGTCCTTTGCCAACAGCTACTTCGCCCGGTCACTCTCGGCGGCCGATGTCGTCTGGACCTATTCCGGCGTCAGGCCGCTCTATAATGATGGCGCCTCGTCAGCCACGGCGGCGACACGGGATTATGTGCTGAAGGTCGAAGGGCAGGAGGCGCCCCTTCTGAACATCTTCGGCGGCAAGATCACCACCTATCGGCGGCTGGCCGAAAGCGCGATGGCGCGGCTGGCGCCGTTCTTTCCCGGGCTCAAGCCGGACTGGACGGCGGGTGTCGCGCTGCCCGGGGGCGATTTCGCGATAGATGGGGTGTTCTCGCTGATCGCAGAACTTGCCGTGCGGCATCCCTTCCTGACCAAGGCCGAAGCCGAACGGCTGGTCCGCGCCTATGGCACGGAGGCGACGCAGGTGCTGGGCACGGCAGAAACGCGCGCCGATCTGGGGCGCGATTTCGGCGCTGGGCTGAGCGAGGCCGAGGTGCGCTGGCAGATGCGTCAGGAATGGGCGCGGCGGGCTGCAGATGTGGTCTGGCGGCGGACCAAGCTGGGTCTGAAGATGACGGCGGACCAGATCGCCGCGCTGGATGACTGGATGGTCGCCGAGGCGGCCGGGCGGCAAAATTCTGGCACAGAATTTTGACCGGAGTTTTCGAAAACTCCGGTACGATTTCCGTCCGGAAATCGGGGCAGGGGGAGAGGGCATGACGACACTTCTGGCGCTGGATCAGGGCACGACCTCATCCCGGGCGATTGTCTTTGATGCGGAGTTCCGGCCTCTGGCCACGGCACAGGCGGAATTTTCCCAGCATTTCCCGCAGCCCGGCTGGGTGGAGCATGATCCGGCCGATCTGTGGCAGACCACGCTGGATTGTGCGCGGCGGGCCATGGCCCAGGCTGGCGGGACGCCGGCCGCCATTGGCATCACAAACCAGCGCGAGACGGTCGTGCTGTGGGATCGCGCCACGGGCCAGCCGCTGCACCGCGCGATTGTCTGGCAAGACCGCCGCACGGCCGAGGCTTGCGCCGCGCTGAAGGCGGCGGGACATGAGCCGATGGTGACGGCACGCACGGGGCTGCTGCTGGACCCCTATTTTTCCGGCACCAAGCTGGCATGGCTGTTGGATCACATCCCCGGCGCGCGGGCGCGGGCCGAGGCGGGCGACCTGGCTTTTGGCACGGTGGACAGTTGGCTGATCTGGAACCTGACGGCAGGACACGTTCATGCCACCGACGCCACCAATGCCGCGCGCAGCATGCTGTTCAATATCGCCACAAACCAGTGGGATGCCGAGCTTTGCGCGCTGTTGCGGGTGCCGATGGCGGTCTTGCCCGAGGTGCGCGACAGTGCCGCCGATTATGGCCGCACGGCACCGGGCCTCTTTGATGCCGAAATCCCGATTGCCGGGGTGGCGGGGGATCAGCAGGCGGCGACCATCGGGCAGGCCTGTTTTCAGCCGGGCATGATGAAATCGACCTATGGGACGGGGTGCTTTGCGCTGTTGAACACCGGCACGCGGATGGTTCTGTCGCAAAACCGGCTGCTCACAACCATCGCCTATCGGCTGGGCGGACAGACGACCTATGCGCTGGAAGGATCGATCTTTGTGGCGGGCGCGGTGGTGCAATGGCTGCGCGACGGGCTGCAGATCATCGGGCAGGCGGATCAGACGCAGGCGCTGGCCGAGGCGTCGGACCCTGCCTCGGGTGTGGTGATCGTGCCGGCCTTTACCGGCATGGGCGCGCCCTATTGGCGGCCAGAGGCGCAGGGCGCGGTCTTTGGCCTGACGCGCGGCACCGGCCGGGCCGAGATGGCGCGGGCGGCGCTGGAAAGCGTGGGGTTTCAGACGCTGGACCTGCTTCGCGCGATGCAGGCTGATGGCGCGGAGGGGGATGCCGTTCTGCGGGTGGATGGCGGCATGGCGCGGTCGGACTGGACGATGCAGTTTCTGGCCGACATGCTTGGCGTGGCGGTAGATCGGCCGGTGGTGACGGAAACCACGGCGCTGGGGGCGGCGGCGCTGGCGGCCTTGCAGATCGGGCTGCTGCCCAGCCTTGACGATTTCTCCGGGGGCTGGGCGCTGGAGCGGCGCTTCATCCCGGCCATGGCGCCGGATGAGCGGCAGGCGCGGGCCGCGCGCTGGGCGCGTGCGGTGGCGGCGACGCTGGCCTTCTGAACGGCGGCCCCTTTTCCTTGCGCGCCGGCTCGACTATCGCTGGGTGAAATGGTCAGGGGACCAATTGGTCAGGGAGGCAGGGCATGATCCCGGTCAAGGGTTACAAGGGGCAGAAGGTTGCGGTGCTGGGGCTCGGCCGGTCAGGTCTGGCTACGGCGGCGGCGTTGCGGGCGGGCGGGGCCGAGCCTTTGCTTTGGGATGACAGCCCCGAGGCGCGGGCCCGTGCCGAGGCCGAAGGCTTTGCCTGCACCGACCTGACGCGGCAGGGCGTGCTGGAGGGGGCCGCCTGTCTGGTGACCAGCCCCGGCATCCCGCATCTTTACCCCCAGCCCAACCGGGTGATCGCGCGGGCGCTGGAATTGGGGGTTCCGGTGGACAATGACATCGGCCTTTTCTTCCGGTCGTTCGGCAGCGCCGATTGGGA
>JALQYS010000609.1 GCA_023254015.1 Paracoccaceae bacterium | reverse complement strand
CGGCCACCAGCTCGCCAAAGCTTTGGTGATCGGTGATGAAGCTGTCCCATTCGGGGGCGCGGGCGGCACGGGCGGCGGCAAAGAACACCGGCTCGACCAGGGTCAGCGAGCGGACGAGATCAGGCCGGCTGGCCGCGATACGCAGGGCGACCGTGCCGCCGAAGGAATGGCCGATCAGGTCAATCGGACGACCCTGCGACAAGGCCTCGGCCAGCGCCAGCGCCTCGACCGTGCAGGCACTGTGGTAATCCTCAACCCCGTCCCAATCGCGCGCGCGGCCATGGCCGATGAAATCCATGGCCGTCAGCGTCAGCCCGTGCAGCGCCTCGGCCAGACCGGCATAGGCTCCGGCATGGGCGAGGCTGCAGTGAAGCGCAAGAACAGGGCGGTCGCCACCCCGGTTCCAGGCGCGATGCGGGGGAAGGTCGGTCATTCAAAGCTTTCCGGCAAGGTGAAGGTCAAGATCTTCCAGCCGATCCTGACCCCAGAATTTCTGATCGCTCACCACAAGGAAGGGCACGCCAAAGACGCCGCGCGACACGGCCTCTTCCAGGTTTGCGGCATAGGTTTCCGCCGCCATCAGCAGGCCCCGGTCGGCGGTATTTTCGGCATAGCCATGGGCCAGCAGCAGGGCGCGCAGCGTGTCGTCATCCGAAATGTCCCGGCCCTCGGCCCAGAGTGCCCGCCCGATGGCGGCGACAAGGCCCGGCAGGTCGCCCCCGCCCGCCGCCTGCGCCGCGATCACCGCATAGGCGGCCGGCGCGGGATTGGCGGCGGCGAACATCGGCTGCGGGTCCAGCTTCATGCCCAGTTTCCGGGCCTGCCGGGCCCGGTCCTGCGCGGCATAGTCGTTGCGCGCGGGATGACGCTCGGCCCGGACCTTGCCGCCGGTGCGCGGGAAAAGCTGGGCCGCATCCAGCGGTTTGTAGACCAGCCGCGCCCCGTGGCGGGCCGCAATCTCGGCCGGCCGGGTGCCCGCAAGGTAGACATAGGGCGACTGCAGCGCCAGAAAGTAGTCAATCTGCGTCATTTCCCGCGCCCTGCTGCCCCATCAACTTTCCCAAACCCTAACCGGGTGATAAGCGGTGTCAACGCCCCGAATCCTCGTCGAATCCCCCTGACAAAGGTGCCCCCATGCCGCCGATCAACGAACCCAAGCTCATCTCGGGCAATGCCAACCTGTCGCTTGCCAAGGGCATCGCCCGGCGCATGTCGATGCACCGCGGGATGAGCGTCAACCTGGTGGACGCCCGCGTGGAACGCTTCAACGATGGCGAGGTGTTCGTCGAGGTGTTCGAGAATGTCCGCGGCGAGGACATGTATATCATCCAGCCCACCTCGCGCCCGGCGAATGACAACCTGATGGAACTTCTCATCATGTGTGACGCGCTGCGCCGGTCCAGCGCAGACCGGAACACGGCGGGGATCCCCTATTTCGGCTATGCCCGGCAAGACCGCCGCGCCAAGGCACGCACGCCGATTTCCGCCAAGCTGGTGGCGAACCTGCTGACCGAGGCCGGGGTGGACCGGGTGCTGACACTGGACCTGCACGCCGCGCAGATTCAGGGGTTCTTCGATATCCCGGTCGACAACCTTTACGCCAGCCCGATCTTTGCGCTGGATATCGAGCATCACTTCAAGGGCCAGATGCAGGATCTGATGGTCGTGTCCCCCGACGTCGGCGGCGTGGCCCGTGCGCGCGAACTGGCCAAGCGGATAAACGCCCCCCTCGCTATCGTGGACAAGCGCCGCGAGAAGGCGGGCGAAGTGGCGGGCATGACGGTGATCGGCGATGTGCGCGGCAAGAAATGCCTGATCGTAGATGACATATGCGACACGGCCGGCACCCTGTGCAAAGCCGCCGAGGTGCTGCTGGAAAATGGCGCGACCGAGGTGCATTCCTATATCACCCACGGCGTCCTGTCCGGCCCCGCGATCGAGCGGGTGACGAATTCGGTGATGAAATCGCTGGTCATCACGGATTCGATCGAGCCGACCGAAGCAGTCAAGGCCTGCCCGAACATCCGCATCGTGCCGACCGCGCCGATGTTCGCCCAAGCCATCCTGAACATCTGGGGCGGCATGTCGGTGTCGTCGCTGTTCGAGACCGACACTCTGGTGCCGATCTATGAAGGGTTTTATCCTCGGGGGTGAGACCGCGATTTCAGCGCGGAAATCATAGGCGGAATTCCTTCGAATTCCGCCGGGTTTTCCGGTGCCAGAATGCTCTGCACTGACAATGCATGTGATGCAGATGGCGCGAACGGTGCTCTTTCATCGGCGTCAGCTGGCGCAAGGCACAGCGCGTTGGGGCGAAATCTAGTCCCATTGAGGCTTGCCTTTGGTAAACTCCGGCAAACAACGATAATAAAAAATGCTCATATTTCAAATGTTTAGATTTTGGCATCCCCCAAAAGTATCGTGGGACGCTTGCATAATTCGAAGATTCGTGTCCGTAATTGGGGTCAGGGGATAGACACACTATAGCGGGAAGTGTGTCATGGATCCGGAAAGCTCCATCATCTGCAATTCAAACGAGATCTTTTGCCTCATGTCAGAGGCACAGCTGAATTTGGGGTTTGCTCAGGGCACGGGCGTGGGAGCGCTGTTCTTGATGGTTATCGCCGTCGTTGCGTTGAACAACAAGAAGGTCAGCTTTTCCAGTCTGACCCGGTTGCTCAACAAGGCCCCTTGGCAGAAGCGTTGACCTCTTCACAGGGACCGGTCGTTCTTCCGGACGGGTCCTCGCGCCGACTGGGGTCAGGGTCTGCCTCATCACGGGAGTCGGGCTTACGCCCGACCCACCGTCTCACACCACATCCCAATCATCCTCATCCCTCACCGGGCCGATTGCCGTCCAGTCGGCACGGATGCGCGCGACGCGGGTGTCGCCCCAGGTGCGGAACACCAGATGAAACCCCTTGGCCGTGATCTTTTCCGCTGACAGGTCGGCGCGGGCGTTGTGGGCGTGGTCGGTGTCCCACATGGAAATGCCGACCATCACCGCGGGGGGGGCCGTGAACGGTTCCTTGAAGGAGATCACATGGCGGCTTTCACGGTCTCCCTGCCCCGTCCACATCACACCACCGTCGGCATAATCGGAAAAGAGCACGCGACTGCCCTGCACGATACCGATGGACCCTGTGGTGAGGCGCTTCATGTTCAAGGCTCCGTTCTACAAGGTTCAGCAGACACTTTCGGCAGAACCGGGTCAACAAATGAAAAAGGCCCCGGCACGAACCGGGGCCTTCCTGTCTTGTCACAGCTGATGCGGCTTAGTGGCCCACTGCGGCGCGCAGCGCCACCAGATCGGCCATGGCCTTGTCGGCCGCGTCCTTGTCAGCGGCCACGGCGGTCGCCTCGGAGGCGTCGGCGATCAGCTGATCCATCAGCGCGGGCGTCACTTCCTCCACCGGCACAGCACGTTCGGCCAGAACCGACACACCGGCTGCGGTGATTTCAGCAAAACCGCCGGTCACGACGTAGGACTTGGTGCCTTCCGACGAAACCGCCTTCAGGATGCCGGGACGGAGCGTGGTGATGGTGGGGGCATGCCCCTCCATCGCCGTCATGTCGCCGTCAGCGCCCGGGATCTGCACCTCGGACGCCTGGACAGAGGCCAGACGCCGCTCGGGCGAGACGAGATCGAATTGCAGGTTGCCTGCCATGATCCCCCCTTACGCCGCAGCCGCAGCGAGTTTCTGGGCCTTGGCTTTCACTTCTTCGATGTCGCCGACCATGTAGAAGGCCGCTTCCGGCAGGTGGTCGTATTCACCGGCCACGACCGCCTTGAACGAGGCGATGGTCTTGTCCAGGGGAACCTGAACGCCATCCGAACCGGTGAAGACCTTTGCCACGTCGAAGGGCTGCGACAGGAAGCGCTGGATCTTCCGGGCGCGTGCCACCGTCAGTTTGTCTTCTTCGCTCAGTTCGTCCATGCCGAGGATGGCGATGATGTCCTGCAGCGACTTGTAGCGCTGAAGGATCCCCTGCACCGCACGGGCGACTTCATAGTGCTCCTGACCGATGACGGCCGGGTCCAGAAGGCGCGAGGTCGAGTCGAGCGGGTCCACGGCCGGGTAGATGCCGAGTTCCGAGATGGCACGCGACAGAACGGTCGTGGCGTCGAGGTGGGCGAAGGACGTGGCCGGCGCGGGGTCGGTCAGGTCGTCGGCCGGAACGTAGATGGCCTGAACCGAGGTGATCGAGCCAGCCTTGGTCGAGGTGATGCGTTCCTGCAGGGCGCCCATGTCGGTGGCCAGCGTCGGCTGATAGCCCACGGCGGACGGGATACGACCCAGAAGAGCCGACACTTCCGAACCGGCTTGGGTAAAGCGGAAGATGTTGTCGACGAAGAACAGAACGTCGGTACCGGACTGGTCACGGAACTGTTCGGCCAGGGTCAGACCGGTCAGAGCGACGCGGGCACGGGCGCCCGGCGGTTCGTTCATCACCCGACGCCGCTCTGTCACGTCGGTGTGGGTGCCCACCATGCGCAGCGGCAGTCCGTCGGCGTCGCG
>JALQYS010000557.1 GCA_023254015.1 Paracoccaceae bacterium | reverse complement strand
AGGGCTTTTCCTTGACCATCCCCATCGCTGGGAGTATTTCGACCTCGTGGCGATTTGAACCGGATTGCGGGCCACGTTAAACAAACCGCTAAAAGGGAAACGGATGCTGATGCCCCCGGACCCTTTGGTTTCGGGGTTTTTCTTTGGCGAGGGCCGGACATGACGAACGACTGGAAAACGCGCACGAAGCTGGTGCATGACGGCATTCGCCGCAGCCAGTATGGCGAGATGGCCGAGGCGATTTTCCTGACACAGGGCTTTGCCTATCCCTCGGCAGAAGCCGCCGAGCAGCGGTTCATCAAGGCGGGCGAGGATGAGTTCATCTATGCCCGCTATGGCAACCCGACCGTGAGGATGTTCGAGGACCGCATCGCGGCACTGGAGGGCACCGAGGCTGCCTTTGCCTGTGCCAGCGGCATGGCGGCGGTCAATGGCGCGTTGACCTCGATGCTGAAGGCGGGTGATCATGTGGTCTCCAGCCGCGCACTGTTCGGGTCCTGTCTTTACATCCTCGAAGACGTGCTGACGCGCTTTGGCGTGAAGGTCACTTTCGTGGACGGGGCCGATCTGGACCAATGGCGCGCCGCGGTGACACCCGAAACCAAGGCCGTCTTCTTTGAATCCATGTCGAACCCCACGCTTGAGCTGGTAGACATTCGCAGCGTTTCGGAAATCGCCCATGCGGTTGGCGCGATCGTCATCGTCGACAATGTCTTTGCCACGCCGATCTTTTCGCGCGCCGTCGATCAGGGCGCCGATGTGGTGGTCTATTCCACCACGAAACACATCGACGGGCAGGGCCGCGCGCTGGGCGGGGTGATCTGCGGGCGCGAGGAGTTCATCCGCAAGACGGTGGAAACCTACATGAAGCACACCGGCGGCTCGATGAGCCCCTTTACCGCCTGGATGCACCTCAATGGCATGGCGACGCTGGATCTGCGCTGCCGGGCGATGGCCGATAGCGCGCTTTCGGTCGCAAAGGCGCTGGAAGGCGATGCGCGGCTGTCGCGTGTGATCTATCCGGGGCTGGAAAGCCATCCGCAGCATGCGCTGGCCATGGATCAGATGGCCTCTGGCGGCACGCTGGTTGCCTTTGACATCAAGGGCGGCAAGGAGGCGGCGTTCCGCTTCATGAACGCGCTGAAGATTGCCACGATTTCCAACAATCTGGGCGATGCGAAAACCATCGCCACCCACCCGGCCACCACCACCCACCAGCGCCTTGCGCCCGAGATGAAGGACAAGCTGGGCATCACGCCGGGCCTGATCCGCCTGTCGGTGGGGCTTGAGGATGCGGGCGACCTGATCGCCGATCTCAGCCAAGCGCTCGATCAGGTCTGATCTGTCGGAAACGTATCGAATCCTGTCCCTTTCCCTCTTCTTCCCAAGGGGCGGGGTTCTTATGTTGGGGCTCTTGCGGGAATCTCTTCCGCGACACTGATCCGGACAGCTGATGTGTCCGTATTCCTGATGACATTGAAGGCAGGCTCTGCCGGAACCGAAAGGACGCGCCCCATGAACAAGCATCTGTCCGCAAGTGACACCCGCCCCGCCCGCGCCGAGGCCGAAGCCGCGCTGGCGACCCTGCGGCTTTGGGCCCAATCGGCCAGCGAGGCCGAGATCGTGGCACTGGACCCGCAGGCAGGCGCGCTGGTGGGGCAGGGCTATCCTGTGTTGTCGCGCGAATACCCGGCCGATTTCCGCGCCGATGCCGCCTACAAGGATACGCTGCCCGACCTGCAGAACGGCCCCTCCAGCCTGATCCGCGGGGCAAGGCAGACCATCCAGCATGTCGGCATCTCGAACTTCCGCCTGCCGATCCGCTATCGCACCCGCGACAATGGCCCGGTGACGCTGGAAACCAGCGTGACCGGCTCGGTCAGCCTTGAGGCCGAGAAAAAGGGCATCAACATGAGCCGCATCATGCGGTCCTTCTATGCCCATTCCGAAAAGGATTTCTCCTTTGGCGTGATCGAACATGCGCTTGAGGACTATAAACGCGACCTCGGCTCGTTCGATGCCCGGATCCAGATGCGGTTTTCCTTCCCGGTCAAGATCAACTCGCTGCGCTCGGGCCTTGCGGGCTGGCAGTATTATGACATCGCGCTGGAACTCGTGGATGTGACGGGGGTGCGCAAGCATCTGATGCACCTTGATTTCGTCTATTCCTCGACCTGTCCCTGCTCGCTGGAACTGTCCGAACACGCCCGGCAAACGCGCGGACAGCTGGCAACGCCCCATTCCCAGAGGTCGGTCGCGCGGATTTCGGTCGAGCTTGTCGGCGCGAAATGCCTGTGGTTCGAGGATCTGATCGAAATCGCCCGCGACGCGGTGCCGACCGAGACACAAGTGATGGTCAAGCGCGAGGACGAACAGGCCTTTGCCGAGTTGAATGCCGCCAACCCGATTTTTGTCGAGGATGCCGCCCGCAGCTTCTGTGCCGCCCTTCTGAAAGACCCGCGCATCGGCGATTTCCGCATCGTGGCCAGCCATCAGGAATCGCTGCACAGCCATGACGCGGTGTCGCTGCTGACCGAAGGGCCAACCTTCGCGGCCACGTCGCTGGACCCGCGGCTCTTCGCGAGCCTCTACCACGTCGGCTGATCCCCAAAGCCTCCTCGGGCCCTTGCCCTGCCCCTGCCCCCTTTGACGGGCGGGGGCAAAACCCCTATGGCTTGCGGCCATGATCGATTTTCGGCCAATCTTCTATGTCGTCGGCCGCGTGCTGGTGGTGCTGGCCATTCTGATGCTGGCGCCGGCCGTGCTGGATGGTCGCGCGGGCCTGCACAGCGGCGCGGATTTTCTGGAGGCGGCGATCATCACCGGGGGCGTGGGGCTGATGCTGTCCGTCGCCACGGCGAATGGGCTTGGACTTGGGCTGAACGCCCGGCAGGCCTATCTGATGACGGCGGCGATCTGGGGGGTCGTTCCGATGTTCGCGGCGCTGCCCCTGATGCTGGGCCCGCCGCATCTGCGCTTTATCGATGCCTATTTCGAGGCGGTTTCGGGCATCACCACCACGGGATCGACGGTTCTTGTCGGGCTGGACAGTCTGTCGCCGGGGGTGAACCTGTGGCGGGCGATGCTGAACTCCGTCGGCGGACTTGGCATTGCCTTTGTCGCGATGATCTTTCTGCCGGTCCTGCGCGTGGGCGGCATGCAATATTTCAAGACCGAGGGGTTTGATACCTTTGGCAAGGCCTTGCCGCGCGCCACCGACATCGCGCGCCAATTGGTGATCGTCTATTTCGGCATGACGCTGGCCTGCGGGCTGACCTATGCCGCCCTTGGCATGGATCAGCTTTCGGCGGTGGTGAATGGCATGGCCACCATCGCCACGGGCGGGTTTTCGAACAATGACGCATCCTTCAGCGCCTTTGGGCCGGCCGTGCAATATGCCGGGGCGTTCTTCATGATCCTCGGCAGCCTGCCCTATATCCGCTTTGTCCAGCTTCTGAACGGGCAGGCGCGGCCCTTGTGGATTGACAGCCAGATCCGCGCCTATCTGCGCTGGATCGCCCTTGCGGTGCTGTCGGTGACGGCCTGGCGGCTGGTGACCCATGGTGGCAGCGCCGAAGAGACCTTCCGCTGGGCGCTGTTCAATCTGGTGTCAATCATGTCCTCGACCGGGTTTTTTGCCGGTGATTTCGGCAGCTGGGGCGGTTACATGCTGGTGGTTGCCTTTCTGATCGGGGTGATCGGGGCCTGTGCGGGGTCGTCAGCGGCGGGGCTTTCGGTGTTTCGGGTGCAAGTTGCAGCCTCGGCGCTGGCCGCCCAGATTCGCCAGATCGGCAGCCCGTCGCGCGTGGTTGCCGTGCGCTATGAAGGCCGCGCGGTGGGCGATGACGTGATCTCGGGCCTGATCCTGTTCATCACCGGCTTTGTGCTGCTGATGGGGGTGATGACGGTGGCGATGACCTTGCTGGGCGTCGATGCGATGTCGGCGCTGTTCGGCGTGTGGACGTCGATCGGCAATATCGGCTACGGCTTTGGCCCGCTGGCCGCGCGCACCGGAACCTTTGTCGACTATCCCGATGGCGCCAAGGCGATCATGATCCTTGCGATGATCATGGGCCGCCTTGGGCTGATGGCGGTGTTGGTGCTGTTCCTGCCGCGGTTCTGGCGGGATTGAGACGCTAGTCTGCCCAGCACGCGACCTGAACGGTGATCGCCGTGCTCAGCGCTGCCAGATCGTCGGGGCTGAGCGGTTGATCGGCACCGCCAGATGCGGTGGGGGGCAGGCCCGCCCCCTGCATCAATTGGCCAAGGCTGGCGGCATCGGCGGCCAGCGCAAGGCCCGAAGGCAGCTGACGGGCTGACCCCTCCGGCACAGGGATGGTCACGCCCAGCACAGCGCCCGACGCATCCAGAACCGGGCCGCCCATGTCACCCGCCATCAGCGGGGCGGCAAGGCGCGCAAAGCCAGGCTCACCCATCAGCCCCTCGGCGGCGTCAAGATTGCCGAAGGTCAGCACCGGTGCCGGAAGGCGTGCGCCATAGGAATAGCCTGAAACCTGAATCTCCGCCCCCGGCTGCGGGGTGGCATTGGACAGCCGTGCAATCGCTGCCGGCGCCATCGGGGCGGCAGGCGCCAACAGGGCGATTCCGCCCTGATCCGATTGCGCAAGAATGCGGGCCTCGGTCTCCAGCCCCAGCGTCACCTTGGCGCAGCCCGCCACATTGGCCAGCGCGGTGGCCACATGGCCCTTGTCATCGACGTAAAACCCCGTCGCCACCCGCGCAGGCTGACGTAGCGCCAGACCCGACAGCATGCCGGCGCGCGCGGTGTCGTCCATCGGCACCAAACCGGGGTCCAGCGCCTTGGCGCCCACGGGGCGGAACGAGGATTGCACAGCCGGCAGGATGCGTTCCATCCGCGCCGCGTCGGCCGGGTTCCAGACCACCAGATACCCTTTCACCATGCCGTCGCGCGTTTCGGCATAGGCCAGACTATGCACCTTGGCCGAGACGCCTTCGATGGTGAAGGATTTCTCGCCCCGTTCGCGCGGGCCGGTTTCCGGCATCACTTCCAGCGTCTGCAGAATGTCATAAAGGCCAGCCAGCGCCTCGGCCCCGCCAGGTTCGGAAATCAACATGATCCGCAGACCAGAGCCATCTTTTTCGCCGAAATGCACGAACGGAGGTTCGTAATGGTCAAACTGCACCAGCGCCAGCGGCAGGGTGATCTCGATCCCGGCCTCGGCCTCGGTAACGGTTTCAAAGCCGAACTCGGCCAGATCGGCGGTATGGTTGGCCACCAGCGTCGCACGCTGGCGGCTGGTCAGCACGCCGGTCGGTTCAAAGCCGTTGGCCTCTTGCCAGGCCGACATCGACGCCCGCGTGCCCGCGCCGAAAGACCCGTCGATCCTTGCGCTGTAAAAGCCATACCACTGCAGCGCCTCCTGCAGCGCCATCCGCTCTTCTTTCGACAGGGCCGCTTCCGAGGCGCGCGCCTCGTTCGGCGTTTCGTCCGCGACCTCGGCGCCGGGGGCGGCGGCCGGATCGGCCACGGGTTCGGCGGTGACCTCTGTTTCGGCGGGGGTCATGGCAAAGTCTGCGCCATCGGTCACGAAGGCATCGCGCGGCACGCGGCCCGACCGGCGCAGATCGGCCAGCGCGCCTGCCGCCTCGTCCGGGGCATAGGGGCCAAGGACGATGGCGTGCCAGCCCTGGCCCGCAAGGACCTGCACATTGGGGAATTCACCGGCATAAGCTGCCGCGCGGGCGCGGGCGGTTTCCTCGGACGGGTAGCTTTCGATCTGCACCCAGGCTTGCTCTTGCGCCACGGCCAGCGTGGCCCAGGCCAAAGCCAGCGCCGAGGCCGCCATCATCCGGAAAAGTCGCATACTACCCCCAACCCGACCCACGCCCCGTTGCGGCGGCGGTCCGTTCCAATGAAATCCGAAGCGCCCGGCAAGGCCAAGCCTGAATTCAGCGGCCAAGCCGCCGGATGACACCCGACACATTGACCCTTTGCCGCCTCTTGCCTATGGAGAAGCAACATTTCAAGAGGCTGGCCATGTCTGACGCGATCAAAGCCCCGCGATCCTTTCAGGAAATCATCCTGAGACTGCAAAACTACTGGGGCGCCAAAGGC
>JALQYS010000245.1 GCA_023254015.1 Paracoccaceae bacterium | reverse complement strand
CGTCCTGGGCAAAAGCGGTGCCGGCAAGGCCGGCCAATGCGGTGGCAAGAAGCAGTTTTTTCATTGTCATTCCCCGTCAGGTCAGTTGGTTGAGGTTTTGTTTTTGCGCGGTTGCGATGCGTGACTAAAGCAACGGCGCGGTTGTCTCGTCAATGGGGCCATCGACTGGTCAGGACATGTTGTGCCCCGGCCTGACGCAACGGCAGGCGCGATTGCCCAAGGCAGGCCATCTCATGCCGCCGTGGCCGACAGGAAACCGCGCAGACGTTCGGTCTGCGGATTTCCGAACAGCCGTTCGGGCGGGCCTTCCTCTTCGATCTTGCCCTTGTGCAGGAAGATCACATGATCGGAGACGTCGGCGGCCAGCTTCATGTCATGGGTGACAAGGATCATCGTGCGTCCTTCATCGGCCAGAGCCTTGATCACCTTGACGACTTCCTGTTCCAGTTCCGGGTCGAGCGCCGAGGTCGGCTCATCGAACAAGAGCGCGCGGGGCTCCATGCACAGGGCCCGGGCAATGGCGGCGCGCTGCTGTTGGCCGCCCGACAGCATGGCCGGCCAAGCCTCGGCCTTGTCGGCGATGCCGACCTTGGCCAGATAGTGGCGGGCCTTTTCCTCGACCTCTTTCGGATCGCGCTTGAGCACCGTGACCGGCGCCTCCATCACGTTTTGCAGGATGGTCATGTGGGACCAGAGGTTGAACTGCTGGAACACCATCGACAGGTTGGTGCGCATCCGCGTGACTTGCGCGCGGTCGGCGGGGTGGCGTTCATGGCCTTCGCCGCGCCAGCGCACGGACTCGCCCTCGAACTTGATCTCACCCTGCTGGCTTTCCTCCAGCAGGTTGCAGCAGCGCAGAAGCGTCGACTTGCCCGACCCGGACGAGCCGATCAGCGACACCACATGGCCGCGCGGCGCCACAAGATCGACCCCTTTGAGAACCTCAAGCGGGCCATAGCTTTTGTGCAGGTCGCGGATTTCGATGACGGGCGCGTCTGGGGTGCTCATGGGGGCCTTGCTGGTTCGGATAATGATCAAATAGGGCGCAGAATGCCCCGCATTGCAACGGCATTTCTGCTGTTTCAGGCCCCAGGATTGGCAAAACGGTCAGTCTGACCGCGCAATCTGCTCAGGCGATGGCGGGGTGGGCACGGCCAGGTATCGCTCGGCCGCGATTCGCACCACGCCGCGCAGCGACAGGGTGTCGCGATCCTCGGGTGAAAGCCTGTCGGCGGCTTCAACCAGGGCGAAAAAGGTCGCCTCGGCATCCGCGTCGCGCGCTGCGATATAGGGCAGCGCAGGGGTGGGCGCGGTGCGCGCCACCTCGCGCAGATGGGCGAGGCCCGGCTCCCAGCGGCGCAGCATGTGCCAGGTCAGGGCATCCAGCGCGGCGATGTCGGCCCGACCTTCGGCCACCGCCAAGGCCGAGGCGCGGTGCGACCCGGTCGCCAGCGTGGGGGCAAAGTGAAAGCCCATGGTCCAGGCATGGTTCTGCGGGGCCGCCCAGCCCGACTGGCTGAGCCCGTCGTTGAAGGCAAAGCGCGCGGTGCGGAACTCGGGCAGGGTGCGGGTGTCATCGGGGCGGGCGACAAGGACCGAGGCGTAATGGCCGGGCGGGCAATCGGGCAGGCCATGGTCGGGCGTACCGACTAGCGTGACCTGCCCGTGCAGCCGCGCGCGATAGGGAAAGCCGCAGGTCTGCGACAGGACCAGCGCCGGGTCGGCCCAGGCCGGGCCATAGGCCTTTTCGCCGCGCGTCAACGCCTCGGGGGCCGCGATGCCGCGCGCGCGCAGGCCATCGCGGATCAGCGCCCAGAACCGGTCATTCGCCGCCGCCGTCTCGGGGCGGTCATACATGCCAAGCGAGGCGATCATGGCATGGCCGCCCGCTGTCGTGCCGTGGCCGATTCGACATCTGTCAGCCCCAGAAGGCCGGTCAGCACCCGCAATTCGTGATCTTCCCCGGCGTCGCGGCTGCCATCGGCCAGCGCCACCTCCCACAGGGCCACGGCCAGCGCCAGCCGGTCCTCCAGCGCCACGGCCGCCTTGATCGCCCGGGTAAAGCGCACGGTGTCGGGGGCCTCGGCCTCCAGCGTTTCGGCGCGGGCGCGCATGGCAGAGGCCTCATGGGCGCCAAAGCCATGGCGGGCCATCAGGATGCGGTCGATCCGTTCGACCTCTTCAATGCTGTACATATGGTCTGTCCGGGCGACCCGGACCAGAAGGGCCGCAAGGGCCAGATCGGCGTCAGAGCCGGGCATGCGTTCGGGGGCGGGGGCCAGAAGGCGTTGGATGAGGCGGAACATGGTCCCAGGATAGGCGCTGGCGCGGGCGCTGAAAAGCCCCGCCAAGACGGCTTAGCCGCCGCGGCCTGCGCCCCGCCTGCAAGAGGTGGGCGGCTACTTCGGGAAACAGGCGGTCAGGCGGGCGGTTTCGGCCTCGATGCCGAAAGGCGGGTTCACGACGAACATGCCGGTGCCGATCATCTTGTGCCCCTCGCGCACCGGCGGGAAGCGCAACTCGTG
Source organism: Paracoccaceae bacterium (assembly GCA_023254015.1). Lineage (GTDB taxonomy): Bacteria > Pseudomonadota > Alphaproteobacteria > Rhodobacterales > Rhodobacteraceae > Tabrizicola_A. Next base: position 1,643 of record JALQYS010000245.1, on the reverse strand, counting down.
GCGCAAGGCCTCGGGGAATTGTGCCTCAAGAGCGGCCAGCATCGGCCCATGCGCGCCGGTCTGCAGGATCGGATACCACAGCGCCAGGATGCCGACGTTCCATTTCCGCGCGATCTGGCCCATGACCTTGGGGATGGTCTGGTAATCTTCCTTGACCTCATAGGAAGGGTCGATCAGCAAAAGCCCGCGCCGGGGCGTGGGGGGCGTCAGCGCCAAGGCCATCTCGAACCCGTCGCGTTTCTGGATATGGGCGCCCCATTGGCCAAGATTGGCCTGCAGCGCGGCATTTTCCTGCGGGTGCAGCTCGGCCAGGTGGATCGTGTCAGTCTCGCGCAGGCCAAGGGCCGCGATCAGCGGCGAGCCGGGATAGGCGTTGCGCCCGAACATGGCGCGACATTCGGCCAGGCGCTGCATGTAGGGGTGATCCGCGGGAAACCAGCCTTCGGCCAGATCGATGCCCGCCCGCGCCTCGCCGGTTTTCAGCGCCTCGTCGCTGCCCAGATCATAAAGCCCGCGGCCCGCGTGGGTTTCGATATAGCTCAGCGGTTTGTCCTTGCGCGTGAGGTAATCCAGCATCCAGGCCAGAAGCGCGTGTTTCTGCACATCGGCCAGATTTCCGGCGTGGTAGATGTGTTGATAGGACAGCATCGCATTCCCCCAATGCAAAGGGCGGGCCTGCGCGGCCCGCCCCGGATGTCGTGGCGCGTCAGGATCAGTCCTTTTCGCGGCCCTGATAGGAATAGTCATCGGTGTTGATGACGATCCGCGTGCCCGCGCCGATATGCGGCGGAACCAGAACGCGCAACCCGTTGGTGCAGATCGCGGGCTTGTAGGAGGACGACGCGGTCTGGCCCTTGACCACCGGTTCGGTCTCGGCGATCTCGACCACCATCTTCTGCGGCAGCTCGATGGAGATCGCCACGCCCTCATAGGTGCGCAGATAGCACTTCATGCCGTCGGTCAGCAGGATCTTGTCGTCGCCCACCACATCGGCCGAAACGGCGACCTGCTCATAGGTCTCGGGGTTCATGAAGTGGAAGCCTTCGCCATCCTCGTAAAGGAAGTCGTATTCGCGCTCGTCCACGGTGGCCTTTTCCACCATCTCGGTGGTGCGCCAGCGTTCCGACACCTTCACCCCGTCCGAGATGCGGCGCATGTCCACGCTTGTGGTCGGCGTGCCCTTGCCGGGGTGGAAGTTCTCGGCCTTGAGAACGGCGTAAAGCTTGCCGTCCAACTCGACGATATTCCCCTTGCGCAGGGACGAGGCGATGACTTTGACCATGGTTTCTTGTTTCCGATTTGCGGCTATGCGAAAGCGGCCCGGAAAACGCCGGGCGGCGCGATGGCGCTGCCCTTAGCACGAGAACCGCAGCTTTTGCCAGATGAAAGCCGACATGACCGATGACATGACCCATGAATGGTGGCACCCAAGCCGCCACGCCGACCGCCGCCCGGCCCTGCTGGCGCGCAATCGCCTGCAGGCAGAGATTCGCGCCTGGCTGGCCGCGCGCGATTTCCTCGAGGTTGATCCCAGTGCGCTGCAGGTCAGCCCCGGCAACGAGGCGCACCTGCTTATATTGAACAAGAAATCGCCACCGCATTACATCGCAAGCAAAGTACAACACATTTACATGGCAAAGATT
>JALQYS010000382.1 GCA_023254015.1 Paracoccaceae bacterium | reverse complement strand
CTACCCCGCGCTCGAGGACTTCGCCCTTGACCTCGTGATCGGGGAGGGGCCCGCCGCCCGGACCGTTCGCATCGACCTGCAACCCTTTACCCTGGTCGGCGCCACCACGCGCCTCGGCCTTCTGACCACGCCGCTCCGCGACCGTTTCGGCATCCCGACACGGCTGGAGTTCTATACCGTCGAGGAGTTGGACCACATCGTGACCCGCGCCGCCCGGCTGCTTGGCATCACGCCCGAGCCCGCCGGCACCCGCGAGATCGCCGCCCGCGCCCGCGGCACGCCGCGCATCGCCGGGCGCCTGCTGCGCCGGGTGGTCGATTTCGTCACGGTCGAGGGCGATGGCCGCCTGACCCGCGCCATTGCCGACCGGGCGCTGACGCGGTTGGGGGTGGACCATCTGGGGCTGGATGGCGGCGACCGGCGCTATCTGCTGCTGCTGGCCGAGAATTACGGCGGCGGGCCGGTCGGTGTGGAAACCATCGCCGCTGCCCTGTCCGAGGCCCGCGATGCGATCGAAGAGGTCATCGAGCCCTATCTGTTGCAACAGGGCCTGATCCTGCGCACGCCGCGCGGGCGGATGCTGGGGGCCAAGGCCTGGGCGCATCTGGGGCTGGCCGCGCCCAAAGGGCCGTCGCAAAGCGATCTGTTCGACGGCTGAACCCTAGACCGCCCGGTCCAGCCGGGTGGAAAGGTGGATCAGGCTTTCCGAGGATTTCACCCCCGTCAGCGCCCCGATCTGGTCCAGCACCGAATCAAGCACTTGCGTGTTCGAGGCGGCGACCTGCAACAGCAGGTCAAAGCGGCCCGAGGTGGTGAACACCCGCTCCACCTCGGCGATTCCCTTCAGCCGGGTCAGGATGGCGGCCTGAGATCGGGGCTCGATCGTCAGCAGCACGCTGGCGCGCAGCCGGCCCTGCCGCGCCGCCTCGCCCAGTTTCAGGGTGTAGCCCGCGATGATGCCGGTGGTCTCCAGCCTTTCCAGCCGGGCCTGGATGGTCGATCTGGCCACCTTCAGCCGGCGGGCCAGCGTGGCCACCGACATGCGCGCATCTGCCCCGAGAAGCGTCAGAATGTTGCGGTCGAGGTCATCCATGCAGTTCGCATCCCGGTTTCGTCATTTTGTGCTTCATATCGCGCAAATCACCCGTTTGGCCAGACCTGAGGGGAAGATTTCGCCGGGGGAATTTGATCAAACTTGCCGCGCTGCGGCGCAAGTCCGCCCAGCTGGGCCAGTTTTGCCGCCCTTCATGCACTATGTATCGAAAAACGGGTGATATGACGGGAAAATCAGTCGAAAATGTAGTTTTGTTCGGTGAAGTTGTACCCCATATGCGGCATCCTCAGTTGCAGGAAAAGGGCGGCTCATACGCACCTGGCCTGGTTGGAAAAACCACGCGGGTGCCTCGGGCCGTTCATACCATATCTGGTGTGGCAACGGAGGAGGACACGCATCTTGTTGGCAGAAAGGATCACGCCGATGGGACTGTCCAAGACGATCTGGACCAATCCGACCGAATTCCTGAAAACGCAGCAGCCGGAGAATCCGGTGCTGTTTTTCGCCCCCAGTGCCGTGCAGGCCGTGGCGCGCAAGTTCCTCTCGGGCTTTCCCGGTCTGGTGACCTACGCCGTCAAGTCCAATCCCGGCGAGGAGATGATCGAGAATCTCATTGCGGCGGGCGTCAAGGGCTTTGACTGTGCCTCGCCCTTCGAGATCGACCTGATCCGCCGCCTCGCCCCGGATGCGGCCATCCATTACAACAACCCCGTCCGTTCGCGCGCCGAGATCGCCCATGCGGTGGCCCGCGATGTCAAATCCTGGTCGGTGGACAGCCATTCCGAACTGGCCAAGCTGATCGAGATGGTTCCCGCGGCGGGCTGCGAGATTTCCGTGCGCTTCAAGCTGCCGGTGGCGGGCGCGGCCTATAACTTTGGCGCTAAGTTCGGCGCGACCGAGGATGTGGCGGTGGAGCTGCTGAAGAAGGTTGCGGCCGCGGGCTTCATTCCGTCGATCACCTTCCATCCGGGCACGCAATGCACCGACCCCAACGCCTGGGCCTCCTATATCCGCGAGGCGGCGGTGATCGCCCGCCGCGCCGGGGTTCGGATTGCCCGGCTGAACGTGGGCGGCGGTTTCCCGAACCATCGCGCCGTGGGCGTGGTGCCGCAGCTGGAGGAAACCTTTGCCACCATAGACCGCGTCGCGACCGAGGCCTTCGGCGATGACCGCCCCGCGCTGGTCTGTGAGCCTGGCCGCGCCATGTGCGGCGATGCCTTTACCCTGGCGGCCCGCGTCAAGGCCGTGCGCGATGGCACCCATGTATTCCTGAACGACGGGCTTTATGGCTCGCTGATGGAACTGGGCCAAATCGGCATCATTGACCGCATCACCGTGATGTCGCCCGAAGGCGAGGTTCGCACGGGCGCCGTGCATGGTCGCATCTGCTTTGGCCCGACCTGCGATTCGGTTGACCGGCTGCCGGGCGACGTTCCCTTCCCCGACGATCTTGCCGAGGGCGATTACGTGATCCTTCATGGCATGGGCGCCTATTCCACCGTCACCAACAGCCGGTTCAACGGCTTTGGCGAGTTGGGGCTGGTTACGGTTCTCAGCCAGAAGCTCTGATCTTCGGACAATTCGGCCTTGCTGAACGGGCGCCCCTTGTGGCGCCCGTTTTGCGTCTTTTTCTTAACCATATCGGGCTATAGCCTTGAAGCGATAAACCAACAGCACCGCCCGGTTCGGGCAGGGGGTGTGCCACGTCCTTGTTCGAGCGGATCACGCGCTGGTGGCGCGGCAAGCCTGTCGCCACGGTTGAACCGGCCGATCCGCCCGCACCGGGGCGGGTGCGGGGGGCTGTGGACCATGTCATCATTCTGGATGGCACATTGTCCTTGCTGGAACCGGGCCATGAAACCAACGCGGGCCTTCTGCTGAAACTGCTGCTTGAGGATCAGAAGGGCGTCCACCGCCGGGTCTATTATGAGGAAGGCCTGCAATGGGAGGGGATTCGCCACGCTTGGGGCTTTCTGCAGGGGCGGGGGATCAACCGGCAGATCGCGCGGGCCTATGGCTGGCTGGCCAGCCAGTATCGGCCGGGGGACCGGATCTTTCTGTTCGGCTATTCCCGCGGCGCCTATGCGGTGCGCAGCCTTGCGGGGGTGATCGACCGGGTGGGCCTTGTGCGGCGGGAAGAGGCGGTGGAGCGCATCATCCGGCTGGCCTGGCGGCACTATCGCACCGGGCCGGATCGACCGGTGGCGCGCGCCTTTGCCCGGGCCTATTGTCACCCTGAGGCTCCGATCGAGATGGTGGGCGTCTGGGATACGGTCAAGGCGCTGGGGTTGCGCCTGCCGCTCTTGTGGATGCTGACCGACAAGTATCACCAGTTCCACAACCATCATCTGGGCGCCTCGATCCGGCACGGCTTTCACGCCCTGGCCCTGCACGAGACCCGCGCCGTGTTCGAGCCGGTGATGTGGGATTGCCCGCCCGGATGGGAGGGGAACATCCAGCAGCTCTGGTTCCGCGGCGGGCATTCCGATGTGGGGGGGCAGGTGGGCACCTTTCCCGCGGCCCGGCCCCTGGCCAATATCCCGCTGGTCTGGATGCTGGAACGGGCCGAGACCGTGGGCCTGCGCCTGCCACCGGGCTGGCGCGCGCGCTTTCCCTGCGACCCTAAGGCCCCGATGTATGGCACGACGCGGGGCTGGGCCAAGCTGTTTCTGTTGCGCCGCCCCCGAGAGGTGGGCCGCGATGTGTCCGAGGCGATCCATCCGACGGCCGAGGGCGAAAAGGCATGGAGTTGGATGCCCTGGCCGCTGACCCGGCTGTTCTAGCCGTCAGAAGAACTGCACCGACAGAAAGATGTAAGCCTGCAGCCCGCCGATCAGCAGCGGTTGATGGATCAGATAGATCAGCAGGCTGTGGCGCCCGGGCCAGGCCAGCAGCCGGGTGACGGGCGTGTCTGGCAACTGCAACAAGGTCAACAGCTGCATCCGCGAGGCGATCTTGCCTACCGCCAGCCCCAGGAGGAAAGGGCCAAGCCAGGGGAGGAGCGGCTCGAAGTCCAGCGTCTCGGCGGGCAGGGTGGAAAGGCCCAGAAAGCGCAGGAGCGGCGCGTTGAAGCTGTCCGAGGGCAGGACGTAGCTTGCCGCCATCACCGCGGCCCCGCCAAGCGCGGTCAAGAGGGCGGGCAGGCGCAGGAACAGGAGGCCGATCAGGCTGCAGGCCGCGATGCAGTGCAGGATGCCGAAATAGACGAAATAGGCGGGAAACGCTGCATAGGTCGCCCCCGACACCAAGGCCGCCGCGGCCGCCAGCCTGACCCAGCGGCGCCAGAAGGCCGGCCAGCGGATGCCCTGCCCATGGGCCAGCCAAAGCGACACCCCCGCCAAGAACAGGAAACTGCCCGCGACGCTGCGGGCGTGCCAATAGAAGAAAGGCTGCAGTGTGGTGCCATAGGGCACAAGCCCGAACATCTGCAGGTCGAAGACCAGGTGAAAGGCGATCATCCCCAGCAGGGCAAGGCTGCGGGCGATGTCAAGGCCAGGAAGCCGGACGGCGGGATGGGTCAAATGTTGCGACCGGGGGTTTCACACCCCCGGACCCCCGTGGGATATTTGAGCACAGAGGATGAGGCTGCCGGTTTTTCAGGGCGAGGGCAATGACGAAGGGCGGTCCGATGGGGAACCGCCCTTGTTGATTTTGTCGCCCGACGCTTAGCGGTGGCGCAGGTCCACATAGTCGCGCTTGGTGGCCCCGACATAAAGTTGGCGCGGGCGGCCGATCTTCTGGTTCTTCTCGCCGATCATCTCTTTCCACTGGCTGATCCAGCCGACGGTGCGCGAGATGGCGAAAATGGGGGTGAACATCGAGGTCGGGAAGCCCATCGCCTCGAGGATGATGCCCGAGTAGAAATCGACGTTCGGGTAGAGCTTCTTGGAGATGAAGTATTCATCTTCCAGCGCGATCCGCTCGAGTTCCTTGGCGACCTGCAGAAGCGGGTTGTTTTCCACGCCCAGAAGCGCCAGCACCTCGTCGGCGGATTCCTTCATCACTTTGGCGCGCGGGTCGAAGTTCTTGTAGACGCGGTGGCCAAAGCCCATCAGGCGGAAGCCCGAGTTCTTGTCCTTGGCCTTGGCGACGTATTCGGGGATGCGATCGACGGTGCCGATTTCTTTCAGCATTTCAAGGCAGGCCT
>JALQYS010000226.1 GCA_023254015.1 Paracoccaceae bacterium | reverse complement strand
ACAGCGTCGATGGCGTACACATGGTTGTAAGAAGTGGTGATGTACATCACGCCATCGACAACGATAGGCGCGGATCAGCATGATGGCGCGGATGCTGTCGAGCACCGCACGCTGAATCTGGTCCTGCGTCAGGGCGACACCCTTTTCGGCGGCCTTTTCGGCAATCTTCTTGCCAGCTGCCTTGGCCTCGGCCGGCCATTCGCCGGTCAGCGCGGCGGTCAGGTCATCGGCCGGCGTCGGCGGCCAGTCGGCCCGCGCCCAGGAGGGGCCCGCCGCAGCGCGCTTGGCGTCCATCTCGCTGTCGCCAAGGGCCCGGAAGAACTCGGCCCAGCCGGCATCCACGCTGGCCGGATCAGCCGCATAGCGGGCGGCCAGTTGATCGACGTAATCGGCATTGGCCCCGTTCAGGAAGGACGAGGCATGGAAGGCAGAGTTCGGGGTCTGTTCGGTCATGGTTTCCTCCCTTGAGGGCCAGAATCGCCGGCGGCGGGGTGTTGCCCTGCCGGCCTAGTTCAGAATGGTGGACAAGGCCTGAAGAAGTGACGGCGAAAGCTCGGCCCGGTGCAGCGACAGGGCCAAGCCTGCGGCAAGCACCCCCATCAAGAGCGCGAAGGGCAGGATGGCCCGTCCTTCGGCCCGCGCGGCGGCGTCTTGCCTGGTCTGCGTCATCCCTTGATCGCCTTCATCACCGCCTCGCCCAGATGGGCGGGGCTGTCGGCCACGACGATGCCGGCGGATTTCATCGCTTCGATCTTGCTTTCCGCATCACCCTTGCCACCCGCCACGATGGCGCCAGCATGGCCCATGCGGCGGCCTTTCGGCGCGGTGCGGCCCGCGATGAAGCCAGCGGTCGGCTTCCAGCGGCCTTTCTTCTTCTCGGAGGCCAGGAACTCGGCGGCTTCTTCCTCGGCCGAGCCACCGATTTCCCCGATCATGATGATCGAGGTGGTTTCCGGGTCAGCTAGGAACATCTCAAGCACGTCGATATGCTCGGTGCCCTTGATCGGGTCGCCGCCGATGCCCACGGCGGTGGACTGGCCAAGGCCCAGATCGGTCGTCTGCTTCACCGCCTCATAGGTCAGCGTGCCCGAGCGCGACACGACACCGACCGAGCCGCGGCGGTGGATGTGGCCCGGCATGATGCCGATCTTGCAGGCGTCCGGCGTGATGACGCCGGGGCAGTTCGGCCCGATCAGGCGGGTCTTGGAATTGATGAGGGCGCGCTTGACCTTCATCATGTCCAGAACCGGGATGCCTTCGGTGATGCAGACCACCAGCGGGATTTCGGCGTCGATGGCCTCAAGGATCGAGTCGGCGGCAAAGGGCGGCGGAACATAGATGACGGACGCATCGGCGCCGGTCTTGGCGACGGCATCGTGAACGCTGTCGAACACCGGCAGGTTCAGGTGGGTGGTGCCGCCCTTGCCGGGCGTGACGCCGCCGACCATCTGCGTGCCATAGGCGATGGCCTGTTCAGAGTGGAAAGTCCCCTGGCTGCCGGTAAATCCCTGGCAGATGACCTTGGTGTGCTTGTCAACGAGAATGGACATGGTTCTGTCTCCGTAGGGTGGGGTTGGCCCCACCAATTTCCTGGACGTAGGCGGGGTTCACCCCGCCCTACGGGTTAGCCTTTGACCGCTTTCACGATCTTTTGCGCCGCGTCGGCGAGGTTGTCGCCGGCGATGACGTTCAGACCGGAGTTGCGGATGATTTCCTTGCCCAGCTCCACGTTGGTGCCTTCCAGGCGGACGACCAGCGGAACCTTCAGGCCCACCTCTTTCACCGCCGCGATCACACCTTCCGCGATCACGTCGCAGCGCATGATGCCGCCAAAGATGTTCACGAGGATGCCTTTGACGTTCGGGTCAGAGGTGATGATCTTGAAGGCCTCGGTCACCTTTTCCTTGGTGGCGCCACCGCCGACGTCCAGGAAGTTGGCCGGTTCGGCGCCGTAAAGCTTGATGATGTCCATGGTGGCCATCGCCAGACCCGCGCCGTTCACCATGCAGCCGATGTCGCCATCCAGCGCGATATAGTTCAGGTCGAACTTCTGCGCCGCCAGTTCCTTGGCATCCTCTTCGGTTTCGTCCTTCAGCGCCAGAATGTCGGGGTGGCGGTAAAGGGCGTTGCCGTCGAAGCCCATCTTGGCATCCAGCAGCTTCAGCGAGCCATCCTTCAGCACGCAGAACGGGTTGATTTCCAGCATGTCCATGTCCTTGTCGATGAACAGCCGGTAAAGGTTGCGCAGGATCTGCACGCATTGCTTGACTTGGGCGCCTTCAAGGCCAAGGCCAAAGGCCACACGGCGGCCGTGGAAATCCTGAAAGCCCGTCGCCGGGTCGACGGTCAGCGTCAGGATCTTTTCGGGCGTGTCATGGGCCACATCCTCGATCGACATGCCGCCTTCGGTCGAGGAGACGATCGAGATGCGGCTGGTCTTGCGGTCGATCAGCAGCGCCAGATAGAATTCCTTGGCGATGTCCGAGCCATCTTCGATGTAGATGCGGTTCACCTGCTTGCCGGCCGGGCCGGTCTGCACGGTGACAAGGGTGCGCCCCAGCATCTGACGGGCGAATTCGGCCGCCTCACCGACCGAACGGGCCAGGCGGACACCCCCCTTTTCGCCGGCTTCGGGTTCCACGAAGTGGCCCTTGCCACGGCCACCGGCATGGATCTGCGCCTTGACCACCCAAAGCGGGCCGTCCAGCTCGCCCGCGGCGGTCTTGGCCTCTTCGGCCTTCAGGACGGCCCGGCCGTCGGATACCGGAATGCCATAGCTGCGCAGCAGTGCCTTGGCCTGATATTCGTGAATGTTCATGGGCGGGCCCCTGTTCCAGATGAATTTCGGCGGTCATGCCACGAAAAAAGGCAGGTTCAAAACGGGAATCGTGCAAGGCCGCCCGAAAAGCGACATTTGTGATCACAGCAAAAAAATTCGTGATCACATGAGGTGGGACTGTCGCACCGCCCCTGTTTCGCCCTGTCGTCGCGCTGATGGCCTCCTGCGCTTTGGTCTACTTTCAAACGGCGTTCCATGATAGCCTTCGCGCGGCAGTCCGCGCCCGGACCTGCATTTCCAACAGATGAATTAACTTCAGGAATGGGAGAGTGCCGCGATGGCGAACATTACCATGACCCAAGCCTACAGTCAGCTGAACGACTGGCCAGGACACCTCTTTCAGATCGATGGCAATGCAACCGTCGTCACGCGGACGGGAACCAGCCTTGTCTATCGCTTCAACGATACATCCGATCACTTTGCAGGATACCGTGTGGAGGTCACCGGCACGGGTTTCCGATACGACGGGGGCGCGCCGATTGCCGGCCAGATGAACCGCCTGCGCGTGCTGGACGATCTGGGCAATCCGGTGCTGAGCTATGCCAACCTTGGCAAAAACCCGATGGTGAATGACCTCAGCCAGTTCTACGCCAGCGTCTTTGGCACCGAAGAGAGCGACGGCGACGGCATTGGCCCGCAGCCCGACACGGCGATGAGCCAGCTGACCCTTGGCAATGACGTGGTGACCGGCACCGAGGGCGATGACCAACAGAACCTTGTCGGATTTGATCCGGGCAACGACAGGTATGTGATGCTGGGCGGCGATGACTGGATCGTGGGCGGTCTGGGCAATGACACGATCGACGGGGGTGATGGATTTGACGTCTTTTCCCTGACCGAAAGCAATTACAGCCTTGGCGCCTATGCCTTTCGCGGGGCTACGGTGAACATGCAAACCGGCGTCGTGCTGGACCCATGGGGCGGACGCGATGTGCTGATCGGGATCGAAGAGGTCCGGGGGTCCCGCTTCAACGACAGTTTCGTCGGCAACAATGCCGACCGGGATCGCTTCATGGGGCTGCGCGGCCGTGACACGCTGGATGGCGGGGCCAACAGTTTCACCCCGGAAGGCGAGCGTGACGAGGACCGACGTGACGAGGTGCGCTATAACCGCGATGCGCGCGACGGCGGGCGTCTGGGCATCGTGGTGGATCTGGAAACCAGCTTTGACGGCTTTTCGATCAAGGGCACCATCCGCGATGGCTTTGGCAATCTGGATACGGTGATCGACATCGAACGGGTCATCGGCACGCGGTTCAACGATGTCTTTGTCGGCTCTCGTATGAACAACAACTTCTCCGGGGGTGAGGGCCGCGACAGCTATGCGGGCGAAGAGGGCTGGGATGTCATCCAGTTCGACCGTTATCACGGGCGGACCGAGCCGTCGGCGGGCATCCGGGTTGATCTTTCGCGGAGCAGCGGTCAGGTCATCAACGATGGTTTCGGCAATACTGAAAACGTCAGCGGCATTGAATCGATCCGGGGGTCATGGCTGAACGATCAGGTCAAGGGCAATGCGGAGGCGAACGAATTCTCGCTGGGCCTTGGGCGAGACACCATGACCGGCGGTGGCGGGGCCGATTATTTCGTCTGGGAAAGCCTAGACGAATTCGGGCAAGGCGACCGGGTCACGGACTTTCGGACGACCGGGGACGCGGCGGATATACTGGCCTTCTGGACCCCGGGGATCGAGGGCATGACCACGACCTTGACGCTGGTCAACGGTACGGCCGCCACGGCTGCGGGGGTGGGCACCTTCGTGTTCAACACCGCCAGCGACACACTGTTCTGGGATGGCGATGGTGCCGGCGGTCAGGCGCAGGTGGCGATCGCCGTTCTGACGGGGGTGGGCAGCCTTTCGGCGGCCAATTTCGAGCTTTGGACCTGAAAGAGCAGGCGGACGGCGCGGGTTTGCCCCGCGCCATCCGCGTCAGTCCGGAACCGCCCTGATCAGCAGCTGGCCCCGCGGCAGTTCCGTGGCTTGCGGTTCGGGGGCGAAACCGGCGGCGCGGGCGGTGGCCAGCACATCGCCCAGCCGGTGATGCCAGGGCGCGCGGTCGGGGTGGGTGACGACGCCATCGGGCTGGCGGTGGGGTTTGTCAAAGCCGGCATCGGGGGCGATGAACACGGTGAACATCAGCCACTCCAGCGCCGGAAAGCGGCGGCGGACCTGAGCCAGCCCATGGGCCAGGTGGGCCAATGGCAGGTGGGTGAAGACCGCGAAGGCCATGGCGTGGGTGATGCTGTCGGGCACGCCGGGAAAGCCGAAATCGGCGTCCTCGATCAGCTGGTCAGGGGAAAGGCGCGTCTTGTCGGCCAGCTCCAGATCATAGCCGCGCCGCAAGAGCGCGCCGGACAGGTCGGTGGCCCAGTAATGGTTTGGCTGCAAATAGGGCACGAGGCGACAGCCCAGCCGCAAGGACCCCGCGCCGATGTCAAGGAAATGGTGCTGCGGCTCCAGCCCGGCGGCGAGGAGGAGTTGCATCTGGATCAGGCCGGTCTCCTCCCATCTTCCGCCGACGATGTCGCGGTGACGGCCCTTTGCCAGCGCCTCGGCGTAAAAGCCGGGGCTGTGATAGGGCGAGACGGGACGCTCATCGTCGCCCTTCGGGCGCTCTTCGCGGGGCTTCATCGGTTTGCGGTCCGGCTGGGTTGCGGCCCCGGGGACGCTGTCCCCGGACCCCTGGAGTATTTGGGCCAAGAGGAAATCAGCCGGCGGCTTTCTGCACAAGCGTCAACATCAGTGCGGTGGCCTGAGCCATGTCTTGCACCGAGACCCATTCGAGGGGGCCGTGGATTTCCTGCATGCCGGTGAAGAGATTGGGGCAGGGCACGCCCATTTCAGTCAGGCGCGAGCCGTCGGTGCCGCCGCGGATCGGGACAGAGACCGGGTCAAGCCCAAGCTCGCGGGCGGCGGCGCGGGCGAGGTCGACGGGCGTCATGTCGGTTTCCAGCCAATAGCGCATGTTGCGATATTGCGGGGTGATGGTGCAGGTGATCTCGGCGCGGGGTTCGGTGGCGGAGATGGCGGCGCAGACGGCGCGCAGGATTTCGCCCTTTTGCGCAAGGCCGTCGCGTTCGAAATCGCGCAGGATGAATTTGAGCGTCATTTCCGACGAGCCGCCCATCATGTCGGTGGCGTGGATGAAGCCGTCACGGCCGTCGGTCAGTTCGGGCAGCATCGTGTGCTGGGGCAGGGCAGCGATGATCTTGGCCGCGAGGTGGATGGCGTTGACCATCTTGCCCTTGGCAAGGCCGGGATGGATGGAGACGCCCTTGATGGTGACAACTGCGCCATCGGCCGAGAAGCTTTCATATTCGATTTCGCCCACCCTGGCGCCGTCGAAGGTATAGGCGAACTCGGCGCCCAGATCGGCGGGCAGGCGCGGATCGACGCCGCGGCCGATTTCCTCGTCAGGGGTGAAGGCGAGGCGGATTTTCCCGTGGGGGATCTGGGAGTTGGCCAAAAGGTGGCGGGCTGCAGTCATCAGGATGGTCACGCCGGCCTTGTCATCGGCGCCCAGAAGCGTGAGGCCCGAGGCCACGACGATGTCATGGCCCTGTTTGTTGCCAAGCTCGGGGGAAATCTCGGGTGTGAGGGTCAGCGCCGGATTGTCGGGATAGCTGATGGCGCCGCCGTTATAGCCGCGGATGACGCGCGGCTTGACGCCGGTTCCGTTGAATTGGGGCGCGGTGTCGACATGGGCCAGAAAGCCGATGGTGGGGCCGGGGGCCGTGGCGGGAATCGTGGCCAGGACGGTGCCGTAGTCGGTGATCTGCACCTCGGCCGCGCCGATTTCGGTCAGTTCGGCCGCAAGAAGCCGGGCCATGTCAAGCTGGATTGCGGTCGAGGGCGCGCTGGCGCTGTCGGCGTTCGATTGGCTGTCGATGGCGCAATAGCGCGTCAGGCGGGTTTCCAGTTCGGTGCAAAGGCTGGCTGTATCGACGTTGGACATGGCGCGCTCCGGGTTTGGCGGGGCAGTTGTGCCTGCGGGGCGCGCCCTGTCAAGGTGGGCAAGCCGGCTTTCGCTTGACAAAGCGGTTGCAAGCCCCCATCTGCACATCAGCCCGACCATCCCGTCCCGCGTGAGGACCAGGGGATCGAGGGCGAGGTTTCCTCCTTCACGCAAGGCGACCCTGCCGCCACGGCCCATGCGCACAAGCGCGGGGGTGAGTGGGGGTTGCCTTTATTGAAGAACGGACCACCCGATGACCACTTTTGCCGACCTTGGCCTTTCGCCCAGCATCCTGAAGGCGCTGGAAAAGACCAACCTCAAGACGCCGACGCCCATTCAGGCGCAGGCCATTCCCCATATCATGGCGGGCAAGGACCTGATGGGTCTGGCCCAGACCGGCACGGGCAAGACGGCGGCCTTTGGCTTGCCGCTGTTGCACCGCATCCTTGATCTTGGCCACCCGCCGGGGCCGAAGCACGTCCGCGCGCTGATCCTTGCGCCGACGCGGGAACTCATCATCCAGATCAAGGACAATCTGGAAGTGTTCACCAAAGGCACCGCCGTGAAGGTGACGATGGTTGTGGGCGGCGCCTCGGTGCTGAAACAGGCGCAGGCGCTGTCGCGTGGCACCGATGTGCTGGTGGCAACGCCCGGCCGGCTGATTGACCATCTGGAGCAGGGCAATGTCAGCCTTGAGAAATGCGGCTATCTGGTGCTGGATGAGGCCGACCACATGCTGGACATGGGCTTCATCCATTCGCTGCGCAAGATTGCCAAACATATCCCGCAGCGCCGCCAGACGCTCTTGTTCTCGGCCACCATGCCGAAGGACATTGAGGAAATCGCCGACACCTATCTGCGCAATCCGGTGCGCGTGCAGGTCTCGCCCCCCGGCAAGCCCGCCGAAAAGATCGTCCAGGGGGTGCATTACATCCCGATGGGCGACAAGGCCAAGCTTCTGGAAGAGTATCTGAAAAAGCATCCGGGCGAGCAGGCGCTGGTCTTTGGCCGCACCAAGCACGGGTCGGAAAAGCTGATGAAGCTCTTGGTGTCCTGGGGCTTCAAGGCCGGGTCCATCCACGGCAACAAGAGCCAGAATCAGCGCGAGCGCACCCTGAGCGAATTCAAGTCGGGCGAGCTGGATATTCTGGTGGCCACCGATGTGGCCGCGCGCGGGATCGACATTCCGACGGTGCGCCATGTCTACAACTATGACATGCCGAACGTGCCGGAGAACTATGTGCACCGTATCGGCCGCACCGCCCGGGCAGGGGCCGAAGGCACGGCCGTGGCCTTCTGTGCGCCGGCCGAGATGGAAGAATTGCGCGCGGTGGAGAAGCTGCTGAAAAAGCCGATCCCGGTTCTGGGCGGTGCGCCCTGGGCGGCCGATGTGGTGGCTGCCGCACCCAAGCCCGGGCAGAACCGCGGTCAGCGCCCCGGCCAACGCACGGGCGGGCAGAAGAAGGGCAGCCAGCCTCCCGCGCCCAAGGCCGCCGGTCCGCGCCCCGCGCCGAAACCGCAGGGTGGCCGCCCGCAAGCTGCACGCCCGGCCGGAGGCGCACAGGCTCCGCGCCGCGATGCGGGCCGGGCAAAGCCGCGTCAGGCCTGAGGGAAAGAAAGGGCGGGGAAATCCCGCCCTATTTCGCCTCTTCTTCGAGGTTCAGCTTCATGTCGAGCAAGACCTGCTGCAGCGCCAAGGTCTCGCGCAACAGCCGCTTGGCCTCGTTGATGGAAATCTTGCCGTCGCCGATGGCAGAATTGTATTCGCTCATCAGGATGGCAAAGCGCTGGGCCAGCGTGACCACGTCCTGATTGACGCCCGAGGACATGGCGTTGCGACGTTCCGCATCATAGGACAGGGTGATGCCGCGCAGATCGGCCAAGGCCGCCGTTACATGCGGAAAGCGTGCAGCCCCTTCCAGTTCTGCCACGACGTCGATCGGCATGAACCGGTCGCCATGTTCGTCATTGTCGGAATAATAGCGCCCCAGCGTGGCCTTCGATTTTCCGGTCAGCGCGCAAGCAGCCTCGACCCCCACATCCTTGACCAGCGCTTCGCTGTGTTTCTTCAGATAGCTGGCGATACTCATGATGAACATCCTGTTTCCGGCAAAGTTCCACAGGCCGGGGAATTCGATTGTCGTTTTCCCATTAATGGGATGGCAAGCATCTGTCACGGATAAAGGTGTTCCGGGAGACCGGAACGGTAACGAGTCGTCGGCGCCCCCAGCGTCGGCATTGGGTGGGGGTCCGCCGTGCATCAATCCCGTAAGGGGTGCCTTGGTTCAATGTTCGCCACGGTTGCGCGGTGGACCCGTCAGCTGGTTGCTGGTGCCTTGCCGGGCCGCGTCGTCTGGCCGTGATGGTGTGCTGACGGGGCCGCTGCGCGCCCCTGCCCGTGTAACGGTGCCCCCGGCCCGGAACACAGACCTGCCGCCCGGCTTGCCACGGGCGCTCTCCATGCGATAGATCGGCCCATGGCCAAGCTCTATTTCAACTATTCCACCATGAATGCCGGCAAGTCGACGCTGCTGTTGCAGGCGTCGCACAACTATCGCGAGGGCGGGATGCAGACCTATCTGATCACCGCCCGGCTTGACGACCGCGCGGGCGAGGGGCGGATCGCCAGCCGGATTGGCATCGGCGAGGCGGCTGACAGTTTCGCCCCCGGCGAAGATATGTTCGAAAAGCTGAAGTCGCGCTTTGAGAAGGGCCCCGTTCACTGTGTTTTTGTTGATGAAGCACAATTCCTGTCAAAAGAGCAGGTCTGGCAGCTGGCCCGCGCCGTGGATGATCTGGGCGTTCCGGTGATGTGTTATGGGTTGCGGGTGGATTTCCAGGGCAACCTCTTTCCCGGCTCGGCGGCGCTTCTGGCTTGGGCCGACGAGATGCGCGAGGTGCGCACGATCTGCCATTGCGGCAAGAAGGCCACGATGGTGGTGCGCAAGGGGCCGGATGGTCAGGCCCTGCGCGATGGCGATCAGGTGGTGATCGGCGGCAATGAGACCTACCAAAGCCTCTGCCGCCGTCACTGGCGCCAAGCCGTGGGCGATCAGGCCACCGCTTCCTGAGCGCGGGCGCGCAGCGCGATGATGCTGCCGGCCACCACGATCAGCACCATGCCCAGCACCGCCAAAGGCTCCAGCCCCTTGCCCCAGATCACCCAGGTCCAGAAGGCCGAGGCGGGCAGGATGACATATTCCAGAACGCTCGCGCGGCTGGCATCGGTGATCTGATAGGCCCGTATCATGAAGCCCACGCCCAGCAGGCTACCCGCCGCCTGCACGAAGGTCCAGAAGTAGAACTGCCCCGAGGCCCAGACCGGCCCGCGTTGCAGGAACCCGTCTGCCCCCGCCGGCACCTCCAGCGGGAAAAGCGTCAGGGCCAGCATTCCCAGGGCCCCGATGATGCCAAGCGCGCCGAAAAAGCCCGCCAGCAAGGTCTGCGCGCTTTCCTGTCCGCACCATTCGCGGGTGGCGATATTGCCAAGCGCATAAAGCGCGCCCGCCGCGATCGGGAGGATGGCCGCCAGCGACGCCCCGCCCAGGGCCTCGGGGCCCAAAACCAGAATCACGCCGACAAAGCCGATCGCGACAGCGATGATCCGCACCGGCCCGATCTGGTGGCCATAGGCAAAGCGCGAGATCAGCAGCACCCAGATCGGCGCGGTGAACAGCCCCGCCGCCACCAGCGCCACATCCAGAAAGGCCAGCGCGCCGAAATAGATCACCATGGCCGACCCATGGATGGCCGAACGCGCCAGCACCGCGCGCCAGTTGACAGGGCGCAGCCGGAACCCCCAGATCGCCGCGCCGATCCCCAGAAGCACGGCCGTCATGCAGGACCGGGTGAAATGGAACTGCCACAGCCCCGCCTCATCGGCGATGACGCGCACGTAATTGTCGGTAAAGCCGATGATGAAAGCGTAAACGGCGATCAGCCCCGCTGCGGCAAGTGTCCGGTCTTTCGTCGTCGTCATCGGCAGGTCCTTCGCATTTTCCGCTTTTCCTTTGCCCGCTTCCTTCGCAAACTGCCCGCCGGAAAGCGACATTTTGCGGCAGGGGGATACGATGGGTTGGCTGGCGGACGAAACCGGGCTGGAAAAATGTGCGGCGAATTTCGTGGCGCTGACGCCATTGTCGCATCTGCGGCGGGCGGCTGATGTCTTTGCCCATCGCACGGCGGTGGTGTGGAAATCCACCCGGCTGAGCTATGCCGATTATGCCGCCCGCGTCAGCCGTCTGGCCAGCGCGCTGAGCCTGCGGGGAATCCGCCCCGGCGATGTGGTGGCCACGCTTCTGCCGAATATCCCCGCCCAGGCCGAGGCGCATTTCGGCGTGCCAGCCTGCGGGGCGGTCCTGAACACCATCAACACCCGGCTGGATGCCGATACCGTGGCCTATATCTTTGGTCATGCCGGTGCCCGGATCGTGCTGTGCGACACCACCTTTGTGGCCCTGGCCGAAGAGGCGATCCGCCGCATGGACGGGCCCGCGCCCGAGATCGTCGAGGTGGTCGACCACGGCTTTGCCGCCTCGGGCCACTACCTGACCTATGAAGAGCTTCTTGCCAAAGGCGATCCGGCTGCCGCCTGGTTGATGCCCGAGGATGAATGGGAATCCATCGCCATCAACTATACCTCTGGCACGACGGGGCGGCCCAAGGGCGTGGTTTACCACCATCGCGGCGCCTATCTGGCCACGACGGCGAATGCGCTTGCCTGGCGGATGCAGCTTTTCCCCGTCTATCTGACGATCGTGCCGCTGTTCCACTGCAACGGTTGGTGCCACACTTGGATGGTGCCGATGCTGGGCGGCACGGTGGTGTGCTGCCGCGACATCACGGCCAAGGCGATTTATGACGCCATCGCCGATGAGGGCGTGACGCATTTCGGCGGGGCGCCAATCGTCCTGAACACGGTGATCAACGCCAAGCCCGAGGAGCGCCGCACCTTTTCCCATGTGGTCGAGGTGTTTACCGCCGGCGCCCCGCCACCTGCCGCGACGCTGGCCGCGTTTGAACCTTTGGGATTCAACGTCACGCAGGTCTATGGCCTGACCGAAACCTACGGCCCGGCCACCGAATGCCTCTGGCAGACCGAATGGGAGAGCGCCACGGGCGATGAGCGCGCGGCCCTCAAGGCGCGCACCGGCGTGGCGATGGCCATGCTGGATGGCGCCGAGGTGCATGACCCCGAGGGCAAGGCGGTTGCCCGCGATGCCGCCCATCTGGGCGAGATCGCCATGCGGGGCAATCTGGTGATGAAGGGCTATTACAAGAACCCCGAGGCCACGCGCGAGGCGTTCAAGGGCGGCTGGTTCCGGTCGGGCGACATCGCCTTCCAGCATCCCGATGGCTATCTCAAGATCACCGACAGGGCGAAGGACATCATCATCT
>JALQYS010000332.1 GCA_023254015.1 Paracoccaceae bacterium | reverse complement strand
GTGAACACGAAGAATTCGGATTAAACGGTTCAACTGTTAAACCAGGTGATAGAACTTCTTGGCCAACTTCATTGGTTTCAACGTGCAAAAACGATAGCAGATGCCCATGCAATTCCGTCTCCGCGCCGCATTCGTCGGCGCCTGTCTCCTGCTTTCCCAGGCGGCGCTGGCCGGCAGTGCTGCCGATGCTGCCTTTCTCGCCGCGCGCGATGCGTTCGCCGCCGGCAACAGGCAGGCCTTTGAACGCAGCGCGGCCGGGCTGCAGGCGCATGTGCTGGCGCCTTATATCGACTACTACCGTTTGCGCCTCGACCTCGACCGTGCATCGCCCGATGCGGTCGCGACCTTCCTGGAGCGCAACGCCGACACCGTGGTCGCGCAGCGGTTGCGGGCCGACTGGCTGCGCCTGTTGGCGAAGAACGAACAGTGGGCCGACTATCGCGCCGAATACGCCCGTCTGCCGCAGACCTCGCCGGTACCGGAGGCCGATCTGCGCTGTTTCGCGCTGCGTGCGCGGCTGGATGCAGCGGATGCCGCAGCGCTGGACGAAGCGAAACAGCTGTGGAGCACGCTTGATGACGCGCCGGGCGCCTGCACGCCGCTGTTCACCGCGCTGTTCGACGCCGGCCGTCTGAGTGATGACGACATCTGGGCGCGGGCGCGCCGGCAGATGGAGCTGCGACGGCCCGGCCAGGCGCGCACGACGCTGGCGCTGCTGCCGGCATCGGCGCAGCCGTCCGGCAACGCGCTCGAGGACATCATCACCAACCCGGCGCGCTGGCTCGACCGGCAGCCGACCAACTTTTCGATCACCCGGCGTGGCCGCGAACTGGCACTAATGGCGATCGCGCAGCGTGCCCGCGTCGATGCACGCACCGCCGAACGCAGTCTCGAGGTGATCGCGCACCGCTTCAGTCCGGAAGAACGCGGCTACGCGTTCTCGCAGCTCGGCTGGCAGGGCGGGCAGCAGCTCGATGCGCGTGCGGTGCAGTGGTGCCGCTCGGCCGACGATGCGCTGGCCGGCGACGAAGCGTTCGCGTGGTGCGCCCGGTCCGCGTTGCGGGCCGGCAACTGGCGCTTCCTGCGCGACCTGATCGAGCGCATGCCGGAGGCGCTGGCGTCCCGGCCCGAGTGGATCTACTGGGGAGGGCGTGCACGCAGCGCGACCGGTCACGTGGATCAGGCGCACGCACAGTACCGGCGCATCTCCGACGAACCCAGCTTCTATGGCCTGCTGGCCAGCGAGGAACTGGGTCAGCCGCACCGGTTGCCGCCGCAGGCTGCGCCGCCGACCGCCGACGAGATGAGGCGTGCCGAGCAGTCGCTGGGCATGGCGCCCGAAGCGCGCATCCCCTCGGGGCTTGAGGTCTTTGGCGACGAGCAGGAGGACGACAAGCGCGGCCCCGCCGATTTCTCGGATGCCGACAGCTTCTTCAACCTGCCGCAGAGCGATGACGACGAAGACGACGAGGATGATCTGCCGTAAGGCGCGGTCGCAAGGCATCTGACAACGGGGCGCGGGACGCAGGTCCGGCGCCCTTTTTTCTGAACGACGTTCGGTCCGTCGCGCCGAAACCTGTCGAACCCGCCTGAGCGGTGCTGTAGGATGCGTGGGGTGATGTTTCCAAGGAGCATGTTATGGCCACCCCGTCAGATCCCCTTTTCGCGAAACAGTGGCATCTGCCAATGATTGGCAACCTGCAGCGGGTCTGGAGCGATTATACCGGTGCGGGCGTGACGGTCGCGGTCTATGATGACGGGCTGGAATATGACCATCCCGATCTGGCCGCGAACTATGACAGCGCGCGGCATTTCCGCTTTGACGGAACGACTTATGACCCGATGCCCATGGGCTCGGGCGATGCCCATGGCACGGCCTGTGCCGGTCTGATCGGGGCGGTTGCCGACAACGGGCGCGGCGGGGTGGGGGTGGCGCATGGCGTCACGATCACCGGGATGAATTATCTCAATGACCTGCAGAACGCCTATGACTGGGACGATCAGCAGACCTCCCCGCTTTACGATGCGGCGCTGCGCTGGGCGGCGGGGTTCGACATCATGTCGAACAGTTGGGGCACGGATCCCGATTATTCCGATGAGCTGAACCTGAACTTTCCGGGCAATGCCTCGGCCGTGGACGCCGCGCATTTCGACTGGATTTCGGCCAATGGTCGCGGCGGGCTGGGGACGATCATCGTCAAGGCGGCCGGCAATGACACGCTGAACGCCAATGGGGACGGGGCGAACACCTCGCGCCACACCATCACCGTGGCCGCGGTGGAAAAGGGCGGCTTTGTCGCCGACTATTCCAATTTCGGCTCGTCGCTGCTGATTGCCGGCCCTGCGGCGGCCTATACCACCGACCTGACCGGCGCTCAGGGCTATAACGCCGCGGGGACATCTGATGGCGACCCGCTTGGCGACATCGACTATACCTCGACCTTCAACGGCACCTCTGCCGCGACGCCGGTCGTCTCGGGCGTTGTGGCCCTGATACTGGAGGCAGCGCCGGGCCTTGGCTGGCGCGATGTGCAGTCGATCCTGGCCACCAGTGCCAGCCATACCGGCTCGGCCCTTGGCGGTGGCCGCAGTGGGTATGAGGTGGGCCCCTGGCAAAGCCTGGGGGGAAATCACTGGAACGGCGGCGGCGCGATCTATCATCAGTCCTATGGTTTCGGCATGGTCGATGCCTATGCTGCGGTGCGCATGGCCGAAGTATGGTCGCGCCTGCACGGGGCCGCGCGCACCTCGGCCAATGAGCAGCATTTCCAGGTGGCAACCGACGGCGTGAGCGTTCGGATTTCCGACAGCGACGGGCGCGACCGCACGCCCGAGGCCGAGATCAGCTTTGAGGTCACCAAGAATATCGAGATCGATTCCCTGCAGGTGACGTTCACGGTTCAGCACAGTTATACCTCTGATCTGGAGGTGGTCCTGCGCAGCCCGACGGGTGAGCGGGTCGTGCTGTGCAGCCATGACCAGCCAGATGACGTGCGCCCCTGGACCTTTGCCGCAGAGGCGTTTCGCGGCATGGATGCGCTGGGTCTCTGGACGCTGGAGTTTCACGATCAGCTTTCGGGCGATACCGGGCGGGTCATTGACGCGCGGCTGGATGTCTATGGCTCGGCCAATTCGGCCAACGACGTTCATCATTTCACCGATGATTTCCGCATGCTGTGCAATGCCGAGGCCGACCGGCGCGTCATTGACGATACCAATGGCGGGGTGGACTGGCTGAACTTTGCCGCGATGACCGGCAATCTTGTGGTGAATATGGGCGCCGGCGGCGCGATCCGGGTCAAGGGGGTGACAGTGGCCGGCCTTGCCACCGGCGCGGCCCATTTCGAAAACCTGCAGGCCGGCGATGGGGCCGACCGGCTGACGGGGAACACGCTGGCAAACCGCATTCATGCCGGGCGGGGCAACGATGTGGTGCAGGGCGGGGGCAAGGCGGACCGGCTTTATGGCGAGCGCGGCAATGACACCCTGTCGGGCGGTGCCGGTGGCGACATCCTGACCGGGGGAGAGGGGCGCGACACCTTCCGCTTCAACGCGGCCTTCGGGGCTGACCGGGTGACGGATTGGGCCCATGGCGTCGACCGGCTGGCGCTGGACGATGCGCTGTGGGGGGGCGGACAGACCGCGCAGGAGGTGGTGGAAACCTATGGCGCGATCGTTGCGGGCGCGGCGGTCCTGACCTTTGCCGGGAACGCCGTCCTGACCATGTCGGGGGTCGGCAGCCTTGAGGGGCTGGCAAACGACATCGTCATCATCTGACACGACGCTCATCGTCGTCCTTCGGACGCTCTTCGCGGGGGGACCTCCCGAAGAGCGCCGAAGGCGACGATGAGGGTGGGGTCAATGCGCCATCAGAACCGGGATCTCGGCCTTTTCCAGCATGTTACGGGTGGCCCCGCCCAGAATGGCCTCGCGGAAGCGCGAATGGCCATAGGCCCCCATCACCAGAAGATCGGCGTTCTGGTCCCAGATGTGACGGGCCAGCACGTCAGAGACGCGGGGCAGGCTGCGGGCCAGCACCGACACCTCGGCATGCACGCCATGCCGCACCAGCATCTGGCACAGAAGGCCGCCCGGGTCGGACCGTTCCGGCCCATGGGGTGGAGGGTCGATCACCGTGATGTCCACCGTTTTCGCGGCCTTGAGGAAGGGCATGGCCTGACGCGCGGCAATCATGGCCTCGGCGCTCTGGTTCCAGGCCACCACGACCCGATCGAACCCGTCTTTCTCTCCCAGACCCTTTTCGGGCAGCACCAGCACCGGCGCCTTGCCTTCGAACATGGCGGCCTCGATCACCGCTTCGCTTTCGGCGCCCTTGCCCGCGCCATAGGGGCGCGGCAGCACCACCAGATCGGCGAAGCGGGCGCGCTGGGCGACGATCTCGCCAAGGGCGCCAAGCTGGGTGACGGCCGCCTCGAGCGAACTGCGCAGGCCGGGGCTTTGGGCCTCCAGCGCGGCCTTGGCGGCGGCTTCGGTTTCGCGGGCTTCCGCCTCGGCGCGGTCAAGCGACACCTGCATCATGATCGCCCCCGACCCGATATAGGAATAGCCTACCTGCGTCCGGTCCACCCCCAGCACCAGAACATCCAGATGGGCGTCCTGCGCCTGCGCCAGCCGCGCGGCCGCGCCGATGGCAAGCCCGGCATCTGCGGCGCGGGTCAGAACTGTCAAAATCGATTTGTAGGCCATTGCACGTTCTCCTTTCAGCCGGGGAAAGCCCGACCTAAAATCCCTGCAGGGACAAGGTGTCACAGGGCGTTTTCACTCGCCTTGATATTGATCAATGGGCAGACTGTCCTGTGTTGACATGGATCAAGGCCGGTTCTTGCCGCAGCTGCGAGAAGCTGGACAGTCGAAAAAGCTCCCGGGCGGAGTCCGAGTCGCATTTCGGGCCCCGGATCGGGACAAAGACGAAGGGACGCAACATGTGGGATTACGTAAAACTGATCGTGCTGGCTGCGATCGCGGTGCTTGCCGCGATTGCTGCCAACTATGCGCACGATCTGCCTTATATGGTGAATGCCCTGGTCGTCATGCTGGCCGCAGCCATCACATTCGTGTGGCAGCTGCGCCATGTGGGCGAACCGGCGCATCATCCGCAAAATGAATATTTGGACGGCGTCGTGCGCGCCGGGGTCATCGCGACCACCTTCTGGGGTGTCGTCGGTTTCCTCGTCGGCGTGTTTATCGCCTTTCAATTGGCCTTTCCGGCCCTGAACTTGGGTCATGTGACGGAAGGCATCTTGAACTTTGGACGTTTGCGTCCGCTGCATACCAGCGCGGTGATCTTTGCCTTTGGTGGCAACGCGCTGATCATGTCTTCGTTCTACATCGTGCAACGCACCACGGCCGCACGGCTGTTTGGTGGCAATCTCGGTTGGTTCGTGTTCTGGGGCTGGCAGCTGATGATCGTGCTGGCGGCAACCTCCTACGTTCTGGGTGGCACGCAAGGTAAAGAATACGCCGAGACGGTGTGGTATATCGACATCTGGATCGCCGTGGTCTGGGTTGCCTTCCTGCTGGCCTTTATCGGGACGCTGTG
>JALQYS010000315.1 GCA_023254015.1 Paracoccaceae bacterium | reverse complement strand
TGATCTTTACCGGCCTTCTGATCGGGACGATCTTCACCCTGTTCGTGGTGCCGATGTTCTACACCCTGATCGCGCGCAGCGACGCCGAAGAGCACAAGCACCGCGAGGCTGTCGCGAGCGCCTTTGGAGATATCCGATAGTCAAACGGCAGTGGGTTAGGCTGAGGATTTCGGTATCGGGGTGTCCCAGGTCAAGCCCTTTTGGCCACATTGATGCTGCCGCTGTTGAGCGGTTGGGTTGAGCTTATCGTTTCTCTGCCCCCCCTCAGGCGTGCCTTCATCTGAGATTTTGAACCGCACCGGGTTTGCCGGAGGCTGATTTTCGTTAGTTACGCGGCCATAGGTTCAGTTTCCAGAGTTGCGTAGAAGTTGGCCTCGGCTTCTGCGGGCGGAATGTTCCCGATTGGCTCAAGCAGGCGGCGGTTGTCGAACCAGTCGACCTGTTAGCCGGTAGGCAATGCGTGCATCGCCGTAAGGCCATTCGAGCGTGGCATATTCGACCGCCTCGAAGCTGCGCCAAGGGCCACGGCGGTGGATGACTTCGGCTTTGAAGAGGAAGAGACCGTTGATCATCTCGGCCAGCGCCCTCGCAATGGTCCTCGGACCAGTGGCGGACCATGGCTCGATCGTAACTGTCGCCGACACTCCCAACCGAGGGTTCGATGCCCGCTTCGGCAAGGCGCTCGGTGTTTTTGATCGACAGATACTGGCTGCCCCTTTCGCTGTGATAGACCAGCCCCATGCCCTTCCCGGGGCGGCGATCATGCACCGCCTGTTCCAAGGCGTCGAGGACGAAACCCGCATGCGCCGAGGTGCTGACGCACCAACTTCTGATCCGGCGGGCATAGGCGTCGATGATCGAGCCATGGGAACGCCACTGGTCCGAGTGACCATGGCGAGGGGCGACGTAGACGAACCCCTTCCAGGTAACGACATAGGTAAAATTGCTGACCCAAAGCATGTTCGGCGCAGGCACCCTGAACTGGCGGTTTGCTTTGTCCAGCGGACAAAGCGCCTTCTTGTCAGGGATCGTCGTCTTGTGCGGCTTGCCCCGGATAATGTCTGGAATCCCCATGTCCTTCATCAGCCTCGCCAGCGTGCATCGCGCGATATCGAAGCCCTCGTGGCCAAGCTGCCGCCAGATCTTCCGGACGCCATAGACCTGCCAGTTCCCTTCGAAGACTCGAAGGATCTTGGGGCGCAGCGCCTCGTCGCGGCGCGCCCTATCCGACAGTCGGGCCGGATCAGCTCGCGGTTCTCGCGTTCCAGCGCCTTCCTGCGGTCGGCCATCTCAATCGGGATGCCCGCACGCTTACCGCTGTCAACCTCGGCCTTCTTAACCGAATCGTTTAGCGTATGGGCCGAACAGCCGATCTTCGCCGCAATCGACACGATCGCCTGCCAACGCAAGCCATGCTGACCCTCGTTGCCGAAGACCAGCCGCACAGCCCGCTAGCGCACTTCAGGGGAAAACTTGTTCGTGGTCTTGCTCATGATGCTCCATCCTACTCAGGAGTTGGAGCCTCCAGCAAACCCGGTGCGGTTCAGGTTTGACCGTTCGACGTTCCACGATCAATCCCGCCGCATCCCGCTGCCCGGCAGCGGTTTGTCTTCAAACCGCGAGAGGGGATCAGGCTGCCGTGGCGAAGCGGATCCGCGAGATCTGTGAGATATGAGCCAGTGAAGGCGCCATTGATGGAGTGGATGGCTCCCGCTCCCGGCATCGCAATGTGCCACATTGGGTGCTGTCACACGAACCCATGAAGGGAGCCATCCATGAAGGAGATTACC
>JALQYS010000148.1 GCA_023254015.1 Paracoccaceae bacterium | reverse complement strand
CTGTTCGTATATCGCGGCGCCGATACGATTCTGGACCGTGCGGCCTGGATCGACGGGTTGGGGGCTCTGGTCAAGGTTGCCACCGTCGTGCCCGGCAACGCCCAGCGCGGCCTGCCCACCATCAATGGCGCGGTGACGCTGTATGATGACGTGACAGGCATCATGACCGCGCTCGTGGATTTCCATCTGGTAACCAAATGGAAAACAGCGGGAGACAGCCTTCTGTCGGCCCGACGTCTGGCTCGCAAGGATGCGCGGAATTTCCTTCTGGTCGGGGCGGGCACCGTGGCGCGCTCGATGGTCGATGCCTATTCCAGCATCTTTCCCGATGCCCGCTTCACCGTCTGGAACCGCTCGCGCCCCGCGGCCGAGGCGATGGGTCTGGCCGTCGCCGACGATCTGGAAACGGCTGTGAAGCAGGCCGACGTGATCTGCACGGCCACCATGGCGACCACGCCCCTGATCAAGGGCGACTGGCTGCAACCCGGCCAGCACCTTGACCTGATCGGCGCCTACAAGCCAGGCATGCGCGAGGTGGACGACGCCGCCATGGCCCGCGCGCGGCTGTTCGTCGACAGTCGCGAAACCACGATCCACCATATTGGCGAGCTGATCGAACCCCTGAAGTCGGGGGCAATCCCCGAAGATCACATCGTTGCCGATTTCTACGATGACCCGGCACTTTACACCCGCCGCTCTGATGACGAAATCACCATCGCCAAGAATGGCGGCGGCGCGCATCTTGATCTGATGACGGCCAGCTACATCGCCGCCATGTGGTCGCAACGCTAAACCTTGTCTCGAATTTTGCTTCCTCTTGGCAGAAATACTCTGCGGGGGAAGCGGGCTTGGGAACCAAGCCCGCGCGGGGGTGCAAAACCCCCGTGCGCCCTGTCAGCCGGCACCAAGGATAGGCGGCTGCGCGTTCAGGATATCCACGGAAAAACCCGACAACTTCTTGTATTTCTCGGCATGCGCCGCCAGATCCGTCCGCGGGATGACGGTTTCGATATCGTCAAAGACGCCGCCGCAGCGGTCTTCGACCATCTGCATCACCGCATCCGGCCCCTTGCCCCGGTTGGCGCGCAAGACACCCTCGGCGCGGGGCCGCATCTCGGCCTCATAGGCCAGAAGGGCTGCGCGGTTCACGCCATGGGCGCGGAAAGCCGCACCGATCTTGCGCGCGTCGATGATCGCCAGAGAGGCGCCGTTCGACCCCACAGGATAGGTCGCATGCGCCGCATCGCCCATCAGCGTCACGCAGCCATCGGTCCAGCCGGGCAGCGGCTCGCGGTCGACCATCGGGTATTCGTAGACCGGGCCTGAATCGCGGATCAGCGCCGGGCAATCGACCCAGCCGAAATTCCAGCCGTCAAAGGCCGGGGCAAAATCGGCCTTGTCGGCGGGGCGGTTCCAATCGCCTTTCGAAAGCGCGCGCGCCGGATCGACGCGCAACTCGGCAATCCAGTTGATTTCCGAAAGGCCTGTCTGCGGGTCCGGCCCTGAAATCGGATAGGCCACAAAGCGCTGGCTGTCATGGCCCGCCAGAAACATCGCATTGCCGCCCAGAAACTGCGCCGCCCGCGTGGTGCCGCGCCACATGATCGCGCCGTTCCAGATCGGGTCGCCTTCCCCCGGAACCATCTGCTTGCGAATGGCCGAATGGATGCCATCGGCGGCGATCAGCACATCCCCTGAAACCCGCCGCCCATCCGTCAGGATCAACGTCGCACCGTTCCCGGATGTCTCGAAGCCTGTTGCAGCAGCGCCGGTGACAACGCAATCTTCTCCAGCTCTCTCGCGAAGAACGCGAAGAAGCATCATCTGGAAATGGCCGCGGTGGATGGAATATTGCGGCCAATGATATCCCGCGTGCAGACCCCGCGGTTCCACCCAGATCTCGCGGCCGCTTTTGGAATAGAACCCGTATTGCCGGGTCCGGACGCCGATCTTTTCCAACTCGACCTCGAGTCCCAGGTCGAACAATTCGCGCACCGAGTTCGGCTGCAGGTTGATCCCCACCCCCAGCGGGCGCGGTTCGGCCACCCGCTCATAGACGCGGAAGGGCAGGCCCAGTTGATGCGCCGTCAACCCCATGACCAACCCGGCAATGCCGCCGCCTGCGATCAGGATCATGCCGTTCCTCCCTTGCATCCCTTGCCGGTTTTCCGGCACCCTCGGCCCGACCATAGGGAGAAACCCATGACCCCGACAAGCCCCGCCGCCACCGCCCTTGGGGCCAGCCTTGATCCCGGTCAGCCACTGTTGCGCAAGGTCTGTGCGATCCGGGCCGACCTTGGCCCGGCGCTGGAGTTCGACACGGTGCAGGGCCGGGCGCGTGCGATGTTCCCCATCACCGGGGGCGCGGTGCAGGGTATCGGCTGGGCGGGCGAGGTTTTGCCCGGAGGGGCCGACTTTGCGCTGCGCAGACCCGATGGGGCCTATGACATCGAGGCCCGCTATTGCCTGCGCCTGACGGATGGCACGCCGCTGATGGTGACGAACGCGGGCCGGATGCAGCCGATGCCCGACGGCAGTTTTCAGGGCCGCACCCGCGCCGTGATTGAGGCCCCGCCGGGTCCGCATGGCTGGCTGGGGCAGGTGGTGCTGTTCGGCACGGCCTGGGCCGAACCGGGTGACGAGGAGCGGGTGTTCATCGAACTGTGGCAGGCCGAGATCTGACGGGGCCTATCCCGCCGGACCCTGTGCCAAAAGCCAGTCCCGCACATCGCAGGCCGCGCGCGACAGCGGGGCCTCTTTCGGCCAGATGACGTGAAAGCCCTTGCCGGTGGTCAGCACATGGTCGGTCAGCCGCACCAGCACGCCCTTGGCCACCAATCCAGCCACAAGGTGATGCCAGCCCAGCGCCACGCCTTGCCCTTCGATCACCGACTGGATGACCAGAACGTAATCGTTGATCTGCAAACCGCGCGGCACCTGCCTTGGGTCAATGCCCACGGCGCCGAACCAGTCTTTCCACGTCGCAGCAGAGCGGAAGGGTTCCTCCAGATGGATCAACTGGTGTGCCAGCAGGTCGGCCGGCCGGGCAGGAGGCTGCGTGCGGGCCAGATAGCCCGCGCTGCACACCGGGTAGATCTCTTCGCTGGCCACCGCGCGGGCGTGATACTGGGGCCAATCCGCTGGCGCCCCACCCCGGATGCCAAGGGGAATCCCCTCACCCAGAAGGTCAAGGTCGCGGTCGGCCGTCTGGATGCGCAGATCGACCTGCGGCAGGTCTTCGCGAAAGCGCGCCATGCGCGGCACCATCCAATAGGCGGCAAAGGCGGTGGAGCAGGCCAGCGTCACATGACTGCCGGTCGCCACCGCCCGCAGATCCTGCGCCGACCGCTGGATATGCGACAGGCCGATGGTCACGTCGGCGTGAAAGCGCGCGCCCGCCTCGGACAGGCGCACACGGCGGTGTTCGCGCAGAAACAGCGCGCAGCCCAGATCGGTTTCCAGCCGGCCAATCGCATAGGAAACCGCCGCCTGCGTCATGTGCAACTCTTGCGCGGCAGCGGTAAAGCTGGACAGCCGGCCGGCGGCTTCGAACACGACAAGACTGCCCATCGAGGGCACAAGGCTGCGCAGGCTTTCCATAAACGCAACTTATCAAAAGGATGAAACTTTTCCAGCGTTACAGGCCACGCCGCGCCGACTATTTTGACGCAGATGTCTCAGGAGGGTCCATCATGGCCGACGGCAACACCCCAGCCCCCGAAACCAAGCGTCAGCGGGGCGGTCGGACCCAGCGGCGGGACGAACGGTCAAAAGGATCGGCCATTCACCGCCCCTATATCGTGCGCGGCATCCCGACCTATGACATCCTGTCGGAAGAAAGCCTGATCCGCATCGAACAGACTGCCGACCGCATCCTTGCCGAGATCGGCATCGAACTGCGCGAGGATCACGAGGCGATGCGGCTTTACAAACATGCCGGGGCCGAGGTGACCGAACAGACCGCGGGCGTCTGGCGGGTGAAATTCGAACCCGGCATGGTGCGCGAGATTCTGAAAACCGCCCCCGCCGTGTTCACCCAGCACGCCCGCAACCCGGCCAACAGCGTGCAGATCGGCGGCAACAATGTGGTCTTTGCGCCGTCCTATGGCAGCCCCTTCGTGATGGATCTGGACCGGGGCCGCCGCTATGGCACGATTGAGGATTTCCAGAACTTTGTGAAGCTTTCGCAGGCTTCGCCCTGGCTGCACCACTCGGGCGGCACGGTTTGCGAACCCACCGACGTGCCGGTGAACAAGCGGCACCTCGACATGGTCTATGCCCATATCCGCTATTCCGACCGGGCCTATCTGGGCTCCATCACGGCGCCGGAACGGGCGGAGGATTCGGTGGAACTGTCGCGCATCCTGTTTGGCGCGGATTTCGTCGATCAGAACTGCGTGGTGATGGGCAACTTCAACACCACCTCTCCGCTGGTGCTGGATGGCGTCACGGCGGCGGGCATCCGGGCCTATGCGGCAGCCAATCAGGGGTCGATCCACCTGCCCTTCCTGCTGGGCGGCGCGGTGGCCCCGCTGACCACGGCCGGCATGGTGGCGCAGGGTCTGGCCGAAAGCATGTCGTCCTGCGCGCTGGCGCAACTGGTGCGCCCCGGTGCGCCGACGATCCTTGCGGCCTTCTTCTCGTCCATGTCGCTGCGCACCGGCAGCCCCACCTTCGGCACGCCGGAACCGGCCATCGGGTCGCTGGTCATGGGGCAACTGGCACGGCGGCTGAACATGCCGCTGCGCTGCGCGGGGAACTTCAGCACGTCGAAACTGCCTGACGGGCAGGCGATGCAGCAAAGCATGATGTCGATGATGTCGGCGGTGCAGGGTGGGGCGAACTATGTGCTGCACTCGGCCGGGTTCCTCGACGGGCTTTTGTCGATGTCCTACGAAAAGCATGTGATGGACACCGACATGTGCGGAGCGCTGCATGCCTATCTTGACGGCATGGCGGTGGACGACGACGCGCTGGCCTTTGAGGCGCTGAACGAACTTGGGCCGGGGCAGCATCTGTTCAGCACCCAGCACACGCTGCGCCACTATGAAACCGCCTATTGGGATTCGCAGCTGGACGACAACCAGCCCTGGGAGACCTGGGACGAACAGGGCGGCATCGACAGCGCGAAACGCGCCAATGCCCGCTGGAAAAAGACGCTGGCCGAATATGAGGCCCCGCCGCTGGACGAAGGCATTGACGAGGCGCTGAAGGATTTCATCGCCCGGCGGAAGGGGGCGGTGCAGGACATGTGGTATTGATCTGACGCGCGCCTGCAATGCGGGCGCGCAGGCTCAATCCACCCCGATCGCCAGAAGTGCCGCCCGCGTCCGGCCCTGCAGGGCCGGAACCGCGCGGGGATGCGCAAACCAGTCAGGAATGGGCATCATCTGCCACTCCTGCCCCTCATCGCCAAAGCGGATGGCGGCAACCTCGGCGGGCGTCAGGGTGCCGGCGAAAAAGGCTGCGTCGCGGCCCGGGCTGTGCG
>JALQYS010000195.1 GCA_023254015.1 Paracoccaceae bacterium | reverse complement strand
GACGATCTCGATGATCTTGTCGCGCCCCAGCGCCAGCAGACCCGCCGTGCCATCCCAATGGCCGCGCTTCTTCGCCCCGGCCAGCGAGCGGTCGTGCATCCCGTAGAGGTTGGTAAAGATGCGGTCCTGATCCTTGAGCATGATGCCCCTCTTCCTAACCCCGGCGCTTGCGCCAGATCTGATATGTCACGGCCAAGGACCAGATGAACCCGGCCAGTGCCGCAAGGTCGACAAGCAGGGCGTATTTCACCGGCCACCCCATCTCGCCACCCACAACCTGCGCCCCCATCCACAGAAGAATGGTTCCGGCCAGAACAACCGCGACCCGCCGCGCCTGTCTTGCCGTCGCCTGCTCCTGCGCGGGGCCCTTCACCGCATCGCCTCAGTGATGCCCATGGCCATGGCTGTCGCCATGGTCATCGAATTCAGCCCGTTCCACGCCGCCCGACCCGAGCAGCACGCCAAAGACGCCAAAGGTCACCAGCCCGACGATGGCAGCCGGCGACAGCGACACCTCGCCGATGGTCCGCGCAACAAGCGCCGCAATCACACCGGCAGCCACAGCAACCAGCCAACCGCCGGCCCAGGGGCCCTGAACGGGTTCGTGATCGTGATGATGGTCAGCCATCCCCTGCCCCCGTCAGTAATTGTTGGACTTGGCGCGGATCAGGAATTCCTCGACCCCCACCTCGCCGATCAACTTGGCCTGTGCCACCCAGCGGTCGCGCGTCGCCCGGCCCTTGAAGCCTTTGAGGTTGCCATCAACCCAGGCAATCTCGGCCTCGCCCCATTGGGCGATCTGGTCGAAATGGAAAATGCCAAGATCGTTCAGCACCTTTTCCAGCGCCGGACCGACGCCCTCGATGGTTTTCAGATCGTCAGCCTTGCCACCGCGGGCAGCGGCCAGCCCGGCCGGCTGCGACGTCTCGGCCGAACCGGTCATCTTTGCAGCCACCTCGGCCACCTTGGCCTTCACGGCCTGCTCGGCCTTCACCGCAACGTCCTTGACCGCGGCCTCCGCCTTGGCAACGCCTTCGGCGGCCTTGGCCACAACGGTTTCGGCCATGTCTTTCACCGCGGCCTTGGCCCGGGTGGTGGCCGGCACGCCCAGCCAGGGCGTGGTCAACGGCACTTCGGTGCCGTCGATCCGCTTGACGGTATCGCCGATATCCACCGCCAGTTGCGCGCTGGCGTTGTATGGCTTGCGGCCCGCTTCAAACTCTTGCAGGCTGGTCAGGCCCGACAGCGGCTCGGCGGCATAGCGGCCATTTTGCGGCCCGGGCACCGGAACCTCGCCCTTGGAAAACCGCGCAATCAGCTCGCGCAGCTTTTCTGCCGTCAGATCCTCGTAATAGTCCTTGCCGATCTGGGCCATCGGCGCATTGGCGCAGGCGCCCATGCATTCGACCTCTTCCCACGAAAACTTGCCATCCGCCGACAGCGTATGCGGGGTTTTCGAGATCAGTTCCTGACAGACCGCAATCAGCTCTTCCGCGCCGCAGATCATGCAGGACGTCGTGCCGCAGATCTGGATATGCGCCACCGAGCCCACGGGCTGCAGCTGGAACATGAAGTAGAAGGTCGCCACTTCCAGCGCGCGGATATAGGCCATGCCCAGCATGTCGGCGACATATTCGATCGCCGGGCGGGTCAGCCAGCCGTGCTGTTCCTGCGCGCGCCACAGAAGCGGGATGATCGCCGAGGCCTGACGGCCCTCGGGAT
>JALQYS010000061.1 GCA_023254015.1 Paracoccaceae bacterium | reverse complement strand
CAACAGCAAGCGGGTTGATCTCGGCATCGGTGGTCTGGTTGGTCGTGACTTTCGTCTTGCCGGAACTGACGGCGAACATCCATCCGACCGCCTCGATCAACCCTGTATCGACCTTGGCGGCCACGCCGGATTCGGCCTTCTTCCGGGTGACATCGACACTTCTTGGCCCCGTCTCCCTCTCCGAGGCCTTCGCATGGCTGTCTGGCGATCTGCTCAGCTTCCTGCCGGACGGCCTTGCCCCGCGCGGTCCGGTTCCGCCGTTGGTCACCCTGCCGCTGGCGCTGCTCTTCGCCTTCCTCTTCGCCCTGCGCTCTGCCGCAAAGCTTGACCTTACCGCCGGAGGCCCCGATGCCTAATATCCTTCCCTCCATTCGGGGCAGCGTCATGACCATCGCGCTGCGTGACGCGCGTGAACAGTTGCGCGACCGATTTTTGTTCTGGGCGACGCTGGCCCTTGTCGTCGCCGCGACTGCCTCGCTGGTCACCGGGGCCATTGCGCTCCACAGCGATGCTGCGACTTATGCCGCCGCGCGGGATCAACTGCTTGCCCTTGGCAAGGATGCCGCTGCCATCGCGGCGCCCGAGTTCTATCCGCTGAAGTTGATGCGCGGCATGATCGAACAGGTCGAGATCATGGGGGCGGTCATCGCGCTGGTTGCGGGCTACCGCGCCGCTGCGGCCGAACGTGGACGACAGACGCTGGCCCTGATTCTGACCAGGCCGCTACCGCATTGGGCCTACCGCCTTGCCAAGATCATCGGTGGCATGGGGCTCGCGGCGGTTTCGCTGGGGATCGTGATCATCGCCACAGCCGTCCTGTTGCCCGTCGTCTCGGGCATCGGCCTTGGCACGGACGACGCGCTGCGGCTGGCCCTGACATGGGCGGCTGGCGTCTTCTACCTGACCGCGCTCTTTACGCTTGGTTTCGGACTCAGCCTCTGGGCCAGAAGCCCGGCCAGTGGCCTGATCGCGGCCTTCGCACTGTGGATCCTGGTCGTTCTGGTCGCCCCGCAGATTGGCGATACGATGGATCCTGACAATCAGGTTGCTGGCGGCGTCTTTGCCCAGCTTTCGGTCCCGAAGGCCGAACAGGACCGAATCAAGGCCGGGTTCGCTGGATACGAGACCTTCCGCAACGGGATCGAGGTTGCCTCGGTCACCAAGCACTTCGAGCGGTTCACCTTCGCCATCCTCGGCATAAAGGACACGTACACCGGTGCCCCCGTCGACAAGGTACTGGCCGAGAAACAGGGCGACCTGCTGTTCCTTTTCCTCTTCTCCCTCGGGCTTGGCGGCCTTGTGCTGTTGCGCCCGATCAACCCCGACCGTCTGACCAAGGAGTCCTGACATGAAGACGATCCTCTCCACCACCCTGGCGGCTCTGCTTCTGAGCACGAGCTTGGTCCATGCCCAGACTTCGGGCACCGACACGGACGGCGATGGCGTGCCGGATATCTCGGAGCCGCTGCTGCATACTGACCCGATGAACCCTGACACCGATGGCGACGGCCAAAACGATCTGGCCGACAACGATCCGGTCAACGCGCCCGACCCCACAGTTGCGGGTGGAGCGACTGCCACCTATCGGCTTGGCGAGATTCTGGTCGAAAACAACGTCGATCCCGCCACAAAGACCGACGCGCCCGACCATCTCGAGATTCAGGTGTTCAACGATGGTGCTGCCGACCTGACGGCTCTGACGATGTACTACACGCTGACAGATGCCGATAGTGGCGCAAAGGAAGCCTACGTCTTTCGTCCGCAGGTCACCGTACCCGCTGGCGGAGAGGCTCGCATTCATGTCGACGAAGGCACCGCACCGGGCCATCTCCGAGCCAATCCGAACTCGCTTTACGTGACCAGTCTTGCGGGAAAGCACGTCACGGTCTCGGTCCAAGCCGATGGATCTGCCGCAGTTCAGGGAGCTGTAGAGAAGGATCCGGGCGGCGCAGAAACTGCGGACTGATCGTCCCGTTACTGGACGGCGATGGAATGTTTCACCAACAATGTGGGACATTACACACACCGCCTGGAGCGCATGGAGAAGCGGATGCCGAGGTCATCGGCTCCGCATCTCGGCGGCACCGGTCGTAAGATGTTAGAGGAGCCATGCATGAACGATGAAACCGAGGGGCGGCAGCACTATTCTGCGAGACTAGGACGGCATTTCCACTGGCCGACACACCACGCCTCGTCAGTTTTTGGCGATGACTGGTTCGGCAAACGTGCAGAGACCTTTGCGCGCTTTTTCGGAACACCCATCTTCCTAATCGCGCAAACCGTGATCGTGGGCGCCTGGATTCTGATCAACGCTGGCGGGTGGACCAAGTTCGATCCATACCCCTTCATTCTTCTGAACCTCATGTTCAGCCTCCAGGCGGCCTATGCCGCACCGCTGATCCTACTTGCCCAGACGCGCCAGGCGGATCGCGACAAGCTGGACGCCGCTGCCGATGCTGAGCATCGCGAAGCCCTGGCCGCGGCCTCGGAACAACGTCAGGCTATTGCCGCGCAGCAGACGGCCCAGCTTGTCGAACTTTTGAAACAGAATACCGAGCTGACAGAACTCACGCGGAAGCTTAGCGAGCGTATTGAGAAGATGACAAGCGAGGTACACGGTAAGGTCATCTCGCGCGGGAGTTGAAATTTGACCTGCTCGACAAGACCATGTCTTGGTCGTTGCCAACGCAGACCCGGAACTCGTGCCTGCGCAGTCAAAACGGTAGGAGGGTTTGCTCAGCCGACCTTCACACTCCGAAAATGCTGCAGAAATTACGAATGGCCGGTTTGGTGAAACCGCTCCGCATCGCTGACAATCATTGCGGTTGGCCGGGCTGGGCCAATCGCGTCGACCAAGACCTCAAGTTGTAGCCAGGTCGCTCGCGGTCTTTCCCGCCTCCAACGCCTCCACGAACCACTGCGGCTTGCGCCCACGACCGGACCAGGTGAGCGCCGGGTTCTCAGGGTGCCGGTATTTCGCCGCAGCAGGCGCGCGCGATGTCTTCGTCTCGGTGCCGACAAGTTCGGCCAAAGAGTAGCCCAGATCCCGCGCGAGAGCTTCCACCTTGGCGCGGGCTTCCGCCTTCTGTCGATCTTCGAATGTGGCAATCGCCTTGGCGACGTCCTTCTGCATTTTCTTCAGCTCGCCAAGCGACAGTGCCTCGAGATCGTACTCAGCCATTGATGCGGTCCGTGTCCTGAATGTCCCGGTATCGATAGCCTGTCGCAGCAGGGCGCCGCAACTCCCGGCAGGCTGGGGCAGGGGTGGCGGAGGCTGTTGATCGCCGGTGTCGTCGCCAGTGAGGTGCTGAACTAGGGGTCAGGGCAGTCCCGATTTGCAGGGTTGCAGGGTCCGGCATGGGCTCCCCGCGCATCTCTGGCTTCTGGGCCATCCCTTCGACTGACAATCCCCTAATCCCGTTCGAGCTCTCGCGCGCAACCCCGCGTCAGACCGGGCCGTGTTGCCCCTTTGGGGCTGCCCGCTCCACCCCGGTCCTCTGGGGGTTTCCGGCGTCCGTTCCGTCCACCGTGCACGCGTCACCCGACGGGCTTTCTCCGGGTCTTGTCGAAGGGACGGTCCCGAAGACAGGACACACAGGAGCTTACCATGCAGAACATCGTCATCCTCGCCGGCAACATCGGTCAGACCCCCGAAGTCCGCACCACCCAGGGCGGCACCAAGATCACCAACTTCAGCCTCGCCACCTCGCGCCCCCACCTCTCGGAAGGTCGCGTCCTGCGCGACGAAAACGGCTACCGGGTCATGGACACTGAATGGCACCGCATCACCTGCTTCAACGGTCTCGGCAAGACCGTCGCAGAGCACTGCGAAAAGGGCATGAAGGTCCTCGTCCACGGCCGCATCCACTACACCAAGTGGATCGATGCAACCGGCACTGACCGCTACGGCTGCGAGATCGTCGCCGAGAAGGTCGACTTCCTGAGCCGCCCGAAATCGGCCGAGAATGAAAATCCCGAGCTGGTCGACCGCGACGACGAGATCCCGTTCTGAGAACGGGATATCTCCCTCCAGCCCGGCGGGGAAACCCGCCGGGTTCGATCCATTACTGTTCGATTGCAGAGGTTTCTGCTCGCAGACTTTGCGAGTGAGAGGGCTTCAGCGCAGCCTGAAAGAAAACACGGTCGATCCCGACGCGAGGAACCATCGCGTCGGGATCACCACTCTTAAGGAGCGTTCAGCTCCGCATATTCCCCGCCCGTGCGCAGGGTCACAGTCACCGGCGCTTCGGTGCGGTTGCGCCAGAACCAGCCGTGGTTGCCGGTGAATGCGGCGATCAGGTCTCCGGTGGCCTCGGGCACGGCACGGCCCTGCTCGTAGCTGATGCTCTGACCCCCGCCATCACCGTGGAGGTCGAAGTTCACGACGCCGCCATTTGCCGTCCAGAAGAAGCGGGCGACCTGGCCCTCTTCCATCGTGAGCTTCACCTCGATCCCCTCGCCAGGATCCAGAGTGTAGCTGATTTCATCGCGCCATTCCGGGGCTGCGGCCTCGGCCACGGCTTCTTCGACGGGTTCTCCGGTAGTGGGGGCAGCTTCTGCCTCAGGGGCGGCTGGCGCCGCGGCTGTTTCCACCGGGGCCGTGGCCGCTAGTTCGACAGCAGCGGGTGGCGCACCGATCACGGCCGCCAAGGCGGCAAGCTGGGCGTCAATCCTGTCCAGACGCTGGACGATCTCAGCAGGGACGGCGACGGGGGCCTGGGCGGGAGGAGCGACAGCCTCGGCTGCTGCAGCCTGAGCGTCAGCCTCTGCTTCGGCGGCAAGCTGCTGCTTGATCTCGCCCATCTCCGTCAGGCCGGTCAGCGCGCCGACGCCGGTGGGGTCGATGCCGTATTCGGCCGGAAGCCAGAACAGGACGAGGATCGCCCCTGCCGCCCCGGCGGCGATGAGCGTCGACCGGATCAGCCCGCCCGACGTGGCAGGAACGGACTGGAC
Source organism: Paracoccaceae bacterium (assembly GCA_023254015.1). GTDB lineage: Bacteria > Pseudomonadota > Alphaproteobacteria > Rhodobacterales > Rhodobacteraceae > Tabrizicola_A. The sequence goes on along the minus strand of JALQYS010000061.1, from coordinate 1,737 downwards.
GGGTGCAGCCACGCCGTGCTGGCGAGGTTCGGCCCGCAGGGGCGGCGCCTTGGAGATATCGAAACGATTGTTCATGGGTCTCGCCCTCCTTTCAGGCGACAAAATAGCCGGTGATCTGCAGGCCCATCAGGGCAAAGCCAGCCACCATCATCAGGACATTCGCGGCATAGGCCTGCCGCGCGAAGGCGGGCCGCGCCCGCCAGTGGGTCATCGCCGTCAGGATCAGGGCGAGCGCCATCAGCTGGCCAAGCTCAACCCCCACGTTGAAGGCGATGAGGTTGCCCAATAGGCCGTCGGGCGAGATGTCATAATCTTGAATCTTGGTCGCCAGACCAAAGCCGTGCAGCAGGCCGAAAACCAGCGTAGCTGCCTTGGTGTTCGGCTGGACCCCGAACCACAGGCGGAAGGCGCCCAGGTTATCCAGCGCCTTATAGACCACCGAGAACGCGATGATCGCGTCAATTATGTAGGCGTTGATCGAAATCGACCACCAGACGCCTGCGATCATCGTCACCGAATGGCCGATGGCAAAGATGCTGACGTAGGTGGCGATGTCCTTTGACCGGTAGAGGAAGAAGATCACCCCGGCGAGGAAGAGAAGGTGGTCATAGCCCGTCACCATGTGCTTGGCGCCGAGGTAGATGAAGGCGATGGGGCGGAAGCCCGTCACCTCTTGCACGTAACCCGCGTCGCCTTCGGTGACGTTGTGGGCAAGGGCCGCGCCTGCAAGCAGCAGGGCGGTGAACAATGTGGCGAGGGCGATCAGCGCCTGCCATGGCATCGGGGGGCGCCAGTGCGCCCGTGAATTCTGTGTCATGTGATGTTTCCTGACGTGAGAGATCGGAGCGCCCGGGATGCCGGGCGGCGGCTCAGATCAACGTCAGTCGGGGCGGCCGACGCGGGCCATCACGGATGGTGCCGGAGGCCACAAGGGAGTCGGGGCGCAGCGTCCGCTCGGGTGGCGGGGGAACTTCCGCCCCGGGCGGTGCGAGCAGCGCGGCGCCGACATGGTCGTGGTCGCTTGAATCGTGATGATCCGCACCAGCGATGTCATGTGCATGGCCATGCTCAGCGTGATAAGCGCGGTGATCGGACTCGCCGGCCATCGCGCCAGGGCCATGCTTGACGGCTTCAACGGAGGGAGCAACGGCGAGCGACAGAGCAAGGCAGAGGACCGCCCAAAGCGCCCTTACCCCCCGCCATGCTGGTTCCGCTGCCCGCATCATTTTCCTTCGGGGTTGACCCCGCTTCGCGTCTTGCCTCATCCCCCCTGGGGGGATAGAATCGGTATATGCCAGAAGATCACACCCACGCAAGCCACCCTGCCATCGCGACCCGGCTGAAGCGCGCCGAGGGGCATTTGCGCCGCGTCATCAGCATGATCGAAGAGGGGAGGCCTTGCGTCGATCTGGCGACCCAACTCCACGCCGTCGAACGGGCGGTGGCCGAAGCGAAGCGGGCGTTGATCCACGACCATATCGACCACTGCCTGACCGGCGGGGGTGCGCATGATCTGGCCGAGATCAAGGCCCTGACGAAGCTCCTGTAAATGCTGTCCACGCTGAGAAACCCCACTTTCCGTCACCTCTTCGCCGCGCAGATCGTGGCGCTGGTGGGCACGGGGCTGGCCACCGTGGCGCTTGGATTGTTGGCCTGGCAGCTTGCGGGTGACAATGCGGGGGCGGTCCTCGGCACCGCGCTTGCGATCAAGATGGTGGCCTATGTGACCCTGGCCCC
>JALQYS010000189.1 GCA_023254015.1 Paracoccaceae bacterium | reverse complement strand
CGGTCAGCCGGGTGGCCAAGAGCGCCAGAAGCCCGGCACTGAAAACCGCGAGTTCTGAAATGATGAGAATCCAGATCATCAACTCGCCCGGCAATGCACCGGGCGTTTGCAGGTCGTGGTCTTGCAGCACGCTCATCCGGTGACCAGTTGGCGGTAGATCTGTGGCAGGGCTTGGGTCAGTTTTTCGGGGTTCGGGATCAGGGCGAAGCCGCCCTGCCCGAATATCCGCGGAAACCAGCTTTTCCCATCGCGGTCGACCGTGATGCCAAAGACAGAATGGCCCGCCCGCCGGGCCTCGCGCACCGCCATCATGCTGTCTTCAATACCGTGGCGCCCTTCGTAATGGTCCAGATCATTCGGCTTGCCATCGGTAATCACCAGCAACAGCCGCCGCTTGCGGTTTTGCTTGGCCAAGCCCGCCGACATATGCCGGATCGCTGCACCAAGCCGTGTGTAATGGCCGGGCTTCAACGCGGCGATGCGCTGTTCGACTGCCTCGCTCATCGGTTCGTGAAAACTTTTGGCTTCCTGCACAAAAACCCGGTTCCGTTTCAGCGAGGAAAAGGCGTGGATGGCGAAACTGTCGCCGACCGCGTCCAGCCCCCAAGCCAGCGCGGCCAAGGCTTCGCGTTCGATGTCGATCACCGCGCGCCCGTCATGGCCATGGCCGGGAATGGCGCTTTCGGTGGATCGGCTGACATCCAGCAGGATCGATACGGCCAGATCGCGGGCCTCGGGCCGGGTCTGGCGCCAGACCCGGTCGGTGCCTTCGCCGCTTGCATAAAAATCGACCCGCGCACGCACGGCACGATCCGTGTCCAATTCGTCGCCATCCGGGTGGCCAGGGGTCGAAACGCGGCTGGGACGCAGAGCCTCGAACTGGCGGCGGACGGCGCGGATACGGGCCGCGGCGCGCGGGTCGTCCCGAAACGGGGGCGTGGCCAGGCTGGCCTCAAGGCGCGAGGAAAGCACGCGCGCATGGGCTGGCAAATAGGTGGCGGTGCGCACGTCCCATTCGGGGTAGGTGGATTGGCCGGAAAGCGCCTCGCGGTCCACGTCTTCGGGGGCCAGATCAAGGTGCAGCTTCAGGCGGGTGGCAGGGGCCTTGGAAATCTGGCCAAGGCCGATTTCGTCCTGATCGTCAGCGGCCTTCTTCGCGCTGTCGTCATCGTCATCCTCGACCCGGCGGTTGAGGTTGAGGAACTCGGCAAAGGAAAGGATGGCCTCGAACTTGTGCAGGATGAAACTGTCGGTCCGCTCGGCCTGATCGGACTTGCGACGGCGGGCGCGTTTGGTCTTGCCCTCTTGCGCGCCCTCCTCGGGGGTGCCTTCGGTCGCTCGGGTTTCAACCGCCATCTCCTCGGAGCGCGACAGGGTGCGCAGGTCAGGCCACAGCGGGACCGGCCGGAAGGGCCGATAGCCGCGCGGCGCGCGGGCTGGCAGCGGCGGCAGGGCGATATCTTCGCCCAGGGCATGACGGATGCGCGCCTCGATGGCGGCTTCGGCCGGGGGCAGGTTCGGGGTGCGACGGAACAGAAGCGTCGCCGCGCAAAGGTCGGCATAAAGCCGGGCATAGCCGGGCGCGTTTTCCATCGCGTTGACAACCATCACCTTGGCGGTTTCGATGGCGGCAAGATCGGCCTGCAAGGGATCATCGGCCAGTGGGGCCTCTTGGTCGTGCAGGGCCGCGGCGGCGACAGCCAGCCACAGGTAAAGCGCGGCATTGGCCCGGGCATCGGGAAAGACCGCCAGACTTTCTGGCAGCCGAAGGGCGGCGCCGTCGAAACTGGCGCGCGGCACCTCGTCGGCCCAGGTGCCCAGCCTGCGCAGGAAGGACAGCCGGTGGTGACTGGTCTCATGCGCGACCGGCTTGATTTCCACAGCCGGGTCACCACCCAGACCGCGGAAAAGGACTGCCAGCCGTCCGCCCACTTGCGAAAGCAGGACACGGGCTCCGTCGTGGACGGGATCAGCGTCCAGACGGCTGGCAAAGGCGTGCCACAGTTTCCCGACAGATTCTTCGGGTTCCCATGGCTCGAAGTCGATCCGTGACATGGCCGGCCTCACCCGAAAACGGCTGTCACAAGATCGCGGAGCCCGGCCTTCACATCCGGGTCGTCGGTCAGCGGTTCGATCATGGCCGTGCGGATGGCCCGATCAACGCCCATGCCACCGGCGATCAGGGTGGCGGCATAGACGACAAGGCGCGTCGAGACGCCTTCTTCCAGATCCTGCCCCTTCATCGCGCGCAGCTTGTTTGCAAGGCGCACCAGGGGCTTCACCCGCTCTTCGGTCAGACCGCTTTCGCGGGCGACGACGGGAATTTCATGCTCGGGTTTGGGGAAGGTGAATTCCAGTCCGACAAACCGCTGGCGGGTCGAGGGTTTCAGGGTTTTCAGGATGTTCTGGTAGCCGGGGTTGTAGCTGGCAACCAGAAGGAAATCGGGATGCGCCTCCAGCTCTTCGCCGGTGCGGTCGATCGGCAGGATGCGGCGATCGTCGGTCAGGGGGTGAAGAACAACGGTCACGTCCTTGCGTGCCTCGACCACCTCGTCAAGGTAACAGATCGCGCCCTCGCGCACGGCGCGGGTCAGCGGGCCGTCGACCCAGACCGTCTCGCCGCCCTTCAGCAGGTAGCGGCCGATCAGGTCTGCTGCCGAAAGGTCGTCATGGCAGGCCACGGTATACAGCGGGCGGCCCAGACGAGCGGCCATATGGGCAACAAAGCGGGTCTTGCCGCAGCCCGTGGGGCCTTTCAGCAGAACCGGCAGCCGGTGGGCGGCGGCGGCGGCAAAGACGTCGCACTCATCGCCCTGGGGGAGGTAGAAGGGGGCTGCCGCCCCCTCCGTTCTGATGTGGGAACCATCCATCTGCATCACTCCGCAGGCACTTTCAGGCCGGGTTCGATGACTTCACGGCGCGGCATGGTGACGGCATAGATGAAAAGCACCGCCCCCAGAACCACCGCCACACCAGAGCCAAAGCGCATGGCGTAGAAGAGCCAGAGCTGGTCTTGCACGTCCATGAAGGCTTGGCCGTTCACCCGTTGCAGGTGGGTTTGCACCGTGCCTGCGAAGGTCAGGGTAAAGGTCATGAACACCACACCCGCCGACATCAGCCAGAACGAAGCCATGTTCAGCACCTGATTGAACGGGTCACGTCCGCGCAAGGAGGGCATGGCATAGCTGATGATCGCAAGGTTGAGGCAGACATAGGCGCCGTAGAAGGCAAGGTGGCCGTGCGCCGCGGTGATCTGCGTGCCGTGGCTGTAGTAGTTCACCCCGTGCAGCGTGTGCAGGAAGCCCCAGACACCCGCCCCAAAGAAGGCCAGCGTTGCACAGCCCAAAGACCACAGGAGCGCGGCCTTGTTCGGGTGGTCACGACGCCCTTTCCAGACCATGACAAAGGCAAAGGACATCATGGCGAAGAAGGGAACGATCTCGAGCGAGGAGAAGATCGAGCCGATCCACTGCCAGTAACCGGGCGTGCCGATCCAGTAGTAGTGGTGGCCGGTACCCAGGATGCCCGAGAAAAGCGCCAGGGCGGCAATGACGTAAAGCCACTTTTCCACAACCTCACGGTCAACGCCCGTCAACTTCAGCATCAGGAACGCCAGGATCGAGGCCATCACCAGTTCCCAGGTGCCTTCCACCCACAGGTGGACGACATACCACCAGTACATCTTGTCCAAGGCCAGGTTGGCCGGGTTGTAGAAGGCGAAAAGGAACAGCAGCGCCAAGGCCCAAAGGCCCAGAAGCAGGATGTTGGTGATCGCGGTCTTCTTGCCCGCAAGCACCGTCATGGTGATGTTGTAAAGGAAGATCAGCGCACCGACGACGATGCCGACCTTGACCCATTTCGGCTGTTCAAGGAACTCGCGGCCTTCATTGCCAAGGGCAAAGTTGCCGTCAAAGAGGTTGAACAGATAGGTCACCACCACGCCGGCTGTCCCCAGGACAAAGATCGCAAGCTGCAGATAGGCCAGCATCGGCGAATGGATCTCGCGTTCCGATTCCTCGGGCACGAGGTAATAGGCGGCCCCGAAGAAGCCCAGCAGAAGCCAGACCACAAGGCTGTTGGTATGCAGCATCCGGCCAATGTTGAAGGGCAGGATTTCGGACAGGAAGTTCGGGCTGACATAGGTCCAGCCCAGAATGAGACCCATGCTCACCTGCACGGCAAACAGCGCCATGGCGACAGCGAAATAGGCCAGCGCGATTTTCTGCGTTTGGTATTTCATGGCAGTTTCTCCTCAGCCCGCGTCATTCGGCGGCCAGTCCTGCGCGCGGATCGTGTCGGTCCACAGCAGGAAGTCGGCGAGGTTGCGGTATTCGTCATCGGTCAGGCCGAAATTCGGCATCTGACGGCGGCCTTCGATGCCCGTGGGCATGGCATCCATCCAGCCCTTCAGCGCCACGTAGGCGCCCTCATGGTCGTCCTCGGCCACGCCCCAGCGGGTCATCACGTTAGCAAGTTCGGGGGCGTAGTAGGCCCCTTCGCCCATGATGGTGTGGCAGTTGATGCAGGAGTGCTTTTCCCAAAGGTGTTTGCCCTTGGCGACGCTGTCGGTCAGCGTGGCGGTGTTGGTCGAGGTGGTCTGGATGTAGTAGTGTGAATGGGCCGTCAGGCCCACGAAGATGAGGATGAAGAACAGGGACCCGCCATAAAAGATATTGCGGGCCATGCTCTTGGTCATGACTTCGCGCATGGCGATCGGTCCTTCCCAAAGGCGGTTTCAGGTAAACGATCTGTGAAGGACGGGGGGCCGGGCGGCCTTAACAAAAGTCAACCGGGGGACAAGAGTCTTTGCCAGACGGAATTTGTCACAAATTCCGGGCGCGATTTCTGTTGCAGAAATCGTGGCGGACCACAGGTCCGCCCGGAGTTCGCAGTGAACTCCGTTCCGATTTCCGTGCCGGAAATCGGCTAGACGGCAGCTTCCAATCTGGCGTCCGGGAAAGCCTGCAGCGCCCGGTCGATGGCGGGACGTTCCATCAGGCAAAAGGCGGTCGACAGCGCATCCGCCAAGGCCGCCTGCCCGGCGCTGACCGAAACGGTGGACCAGAGCGCAGCTTGCCCCTTGGGGCCCATGATATGCGGCTGACCGGCCCCGATCAGCGTGCCACGCGGGCTGGAGGTGGCCAGCGCGCGATTGGTCAGGCCGCACCTGGCCACCTCATCCCCTTCCGGGCTCTGGATGCTGGCCTGCCAGGGCTGGCCATCAGCGCGCAGCCCAAGTGCCTGCACCTCGCCCATGTTGATCAGGGCATGGCCAAAACCCTCGTCCCGCAATAGCGCGGCAATCCGGTCAGCCGCCCAGCCCTGTGCGATGCCGTTCAGCGTCAGCGCCTGCCCCTGCGCCAGTCGGATCTCGTCCGTCTGCCGCGACACCCTTTCCCAGCCGATCAGCGCATGGGCGGCCCCGATGTCGTCCCCCCTGGCCGTGGCCTGCCACAGCGGCTGCACCGTTGGGTCAAAGGCCCCGTCGGTGGCTCGGTGGACCTGATCGGCCAGCGCCAGAATCTGCTGCAGATCGTCAGAAGGCCAGGCCAGCCGCCCATCGCGATTCAGCCGCGTCAGGGCCGAATCGCGATGCAGCGAGGCTGTGGCCTCGATCTGCGCGATCATGGCCTCGACCTTGCGAAACAGCCGCGCGGCCTGTGCAGGCTCGGCCCCGACCAGCCGCAGCGACAGCGCAGCACCAAGGCCAACGCCCTGCCAGTCAGTCACTGGCGCGGCATGAGCGGGTGCGGCAAGGCAGGCGGCGGTCAACGTCAGAAAGCGGCGGCGGGTTATCATGCGGGCGGGTCTCCAACAGGGCGGCGCGGCGGGCGCGGCATGAGGAAGGCCGGCCACAGGCTGGCAAGCGCCAGCGTGAAGGCGGCGATCCACAGCCCACCGGCCAGAAGGCTGGCCGGAAAATAGACCTGCGGAACGGCCGAGGCGGCAAAGCGGGCCAACGCGGCCAGCGGCACCAGCCCATAGGCGATTGCCAGCGGTGCAGGCGCATGCAGGGGACGACCAGAGTGGCCCAGACTGGCCCGCGACAGCATCGCCAGCGTCATCCCGCCGACCGATCCGACCGCCAGAAGGTGCAGCGCCGCCATTTCAGACCCGATCCCCATCCAGGCCAGCCCCAGCACGATCAGCCCCAGCCCTGCCAGGGCATAGGACAGATGCAAGGTCCAGAGAATCGGGCGCGTCAGCGTCCACCACCCCTGCCAAAGCGCCACGCGCAGCAATGCCCCCGCGCCGGCCAGAAGGCACAGCAGGCCCGAAACCGGCTCGGGCAACCCCAGAAGGATGGCAGGGGCCAGTGCCATGGCGGGGACCGTCGTGGCGATGGCCAGCGGCCCGGGGTTGCGCGGCAACCCGCTTTCGCGGCCGGTGGCCACCATGGCGTTGCGGGTAAACCCCGGCGTCACCCGCCCGCCCAGAATCAGGATCATCGCGACCAGCGTGGCAAGCCCTGCGCGCAAGCTGGGGGCAACCCCGTCGCGCAGGATCCCGATCCACTCCAGATGGCAGAGCAGATTGGCGAGCCACAGGAAGGTCAGGGCCAGAAGAAAGACCATCTGCTGCGGCTTGGGGCGCGCCATCAGTTGCGCGGCAATCTTGGCGCCCAGCGCGGGCAGAAAGGCCAGATCCGCAAGCATCACCACGGCGGGCGGCAGGCTGGCCGAGAACCAAAAGGCAAGCCGACCCGCCAGCCACAGCAAGAACACCGCCGCGATGAATCGCTGGGGCGCGGATTTGCCGCCGGTCCAGTTCGGCACGGCAGTCAGGAAAAACCCGGCCAGAACGGCGGCGCCATAGCCAAAGATCATCTCGTGGCCATGCCACAGATGCGGCGCGATGGCGGGAGCAAGGTCGATCATCCCGCCCGCGGCGCGAACCGCCAGCCAGATTTCCCAGATCACCATGACCAGCACGGCAAAGACGCAAGCCATCAGGAAAAAGACCCGGAACCCTTGCGAGAACAGCCGCGTCAGCATGGTTTCTGCAGATTTGCCCGTCATGTTGCCCCCTCGGCCCTCGCGCGGCGCTTCAGTACCGGGCACTGCGACCCGTCGTTCATGATCACCTGACAGCGCAGGCACAGCACACATTCGTTGGCATTGATCCGGCCGATGGCATCGATCGCGCCCACGGTGCATTTCGTTTCACACATCCGGCATTCGCGGCCGCATTGCGGGCGGCGCTTCAGCCAGTCAAAGATCTTCAGCTTGGCCGGTATCGCCAGACCGGCACCAAGCGGGCACAGATAGCGGCAATAGAACCGCTCGATGAACAGGCCCGCAAAAAGCAGCGCCGCCACGAACAGAAGGAAAGGCCAGGCCCGGACGAATCGCAGCGAGATGGCGGTCTTGAACGGCTCGGCCTCGGCCAGAAGGATGGCGTCGTGCATCGAATAGAAGGACAGCGCCAGAATGCCGACGAACAGCGTGTATTTGATGACCCAAAGCCGTTCGTGCAGCGCCTGCGGAACGGCGATCTGTTTCACCCCCAGCTTTTGCGCGGCGGCATTGGTCAGCTCTTGCAGCGCGCCAAAGGGGCACAGCCAGCCGCAATAGACCCCGCGCCCCCAGAACAGCATGCCCAGCGCGGTAAAGCCCCAGAGGATGAAGATCACCGGCTCGATCAGGAAGGTTTCCCAGCGGAAGCCGGTCAGAAGGGAATGGACAAAGGCCACCACCTGCACGACGGAAAGCTGCCCGTTCAGCCCCATGCCCAACACAAGGAAGGTCGAGGCAAGAAAGGTCAGCCGCCCGGTCCGCCACAGACGGGGGCGGCGGGTGATCCATTCCTGCGCGAAAAGGATCAGCGTCAGCACGGTCAGCATCAGCGCCACGATGGCGATCTGCGGCGTCTTGGACTGCCATATCTGCCGCCACAGCGGTTCGGGCTCGGCGGTGGGGGGGGCCAGAAATGCGGCGGGCACCGTCAGCGGCAAGGCGGTGGTGAAAGACACCACGCCCGCCGAAGCCGCCTCGCGCGATGAGATCAGTTCAAGCATGAAGGGCCGGGTGGCGTCGATCTCGGGCGGCAGGGCGAAAAGGCTGATCTCCTTCATCTCGGGCGCACCGGGGATGGCCAGCTTTTTCACCATCTGGAACCGCTCGGCGGTGGGTTGCCAGCGGATCGCGTCCTGAACCACGGCCAGCCGGTCAAAGACGCCCGTGCCCTTCCAGTCGGTGCCGCGATGCGACCCCACACCGCGCGTCATCACGATCAGGACCGCGCCGCCGGGCGGCAGGCTGCCCACGGCCTTGGTAAAGCCCTGCTGGCCAAGCAGGTTCTGCCCAACCGTCGGCGGATCGATCACCCCCGCCCAAAGCTGCAGGAAATCGCCCTGCCCCGGCGTCAGCGGCACCTTGGCCCCGGCCAGCGCGCGCGCGGCGTCGTCCATGCTGACGCGGGTTTCGCCAATCGCCCCCATGGCCAGAAGCGCGGGCCAGTCGGCAGGCTCATACCTGATCCGGTCCATCCCGCCCCCCCCGGCGATCAGGCCCCGGGCGATGGCCAGCGTGCGCGCCGACCGCAGGATGCCATCGCGGATCACCCCGGTTGAAACCGTGGCCCGGCTGATGACATCGGGCAAATCGGTCCCCCTTTGCGCATCGACCCCAAGCGCCAGATCATGCCCGGCAAAGCCCGAGACATAGGCGGCGATGTCGGCGTCCGATATGCCCAGCGTCAGAACGGGTTCATTGTGGCGCACCAAAAGCGCCCCGGCGATGGTCGCCTTTGGCGTCACCGCCACCAGCACATCCAGCGGCCGCCCCGAATAGCCAACCGACCCGGCCAGTTCCCAGGTCGAGCCGACATATCCCAGCGTCACCCCGGCTTGCTGCACGCTCCAACCCGGCACACCGCCCTCGTCGCGGCGCAGCTGCACCGGCGGCGCAACCCCGAACAGCGCCGCCGCCTCGTCAATGCTGGGCGCACGGGGCGGGGCATCCTCGTCCACCAGCGGGCCCGCCGCATGGGCGGGCAGCGCAAGGCAAAGGCAGATGGCAAAGAGGGCGAACAGGCGTCGCATGGGCAGGCTCCGGGTCTGTGGCCACCATGCGCGGGCGAAGTTCCGGCGACCTTAACGAAAGTCAAGGAGCGTTCACGCCCTTTTGTACAGGGTGTCCTCAGCCTCACCAGCTGAACGGAGACATTCCATGACCCCCCGAGCCAAATCCGCCAGGTCTGCCCTTTTGGGCACAGCTGCCCTGGCCCTTGGGCTTTTGGCCGCGCCGATGTTCGCGGAAGAAAAGCCCAAGGAACATGCCGACGGCCCCGCCGCCGCCTATGAACCATCGATGACCACCCTTGGTCAGATCAAGGTCGAAATTCCCGGTCGCCGGGAAGATGACCCGGTGATGACCCAGGAGGAATTCCAGAAGGCGACCACGATCTATTTCGAACGCTGCGCCGGCTGCCACGGCGTCTTGCGCAAGGGGGCCACGGGCAAGCCGCTGACCACCGACATCACCCGCGAAAACGGCTATGACTATCTGCAAAGCTTCATCACCTACGGCTCGCCCGCGGGGATGCCGAACTGGGGCACCTCGGGCGCGTTGTCCGAGCAGGATGTCGACTTGATGGCGCGCTACCTGCTGCTGGAACCGCCGGCCCCGCCCGAATGGGGCATGCCCGAGATGCTGGCTTCGTGGAAGGTGGTGGTCAAACCCGAAGATCGCCCGAAAGAAAAGATGAACGACATCGACATCGACAACCTGATGTCGGTCACGCTGCGCGATGCCGGTCAAGTGGCGCTGATCGATGGCGGCACCTATGAGATCAAGGCGGTCATCGACACCGGCTATGCCGTGCACATCAGCCGGATTTCCGCATCTGGCCGCTATCTGTTCGTGATCGGCCGCGACGGTCTGGTGAACATGATCGACCTGTGGATGGAAACCCCTGCCACGGTGGCCTCGATCAAGATCGGCATCGAGGCGCGGTCGATCGAGACCTCGAAGTTCGAAGGCTGGGAAGACAAGCTGGCCATCGCGGGTGCCTATTGGCCGCCGCAATATGTCATCATGGATGGCGACACGCTGGAGCCGAAGAAGATCGTCTCGACCCGCGGCAACATCTATGACGAGCAGGTCTATCACCCCGAACCGCGCGTCGCCTCGATCCTGTCGTCGCATTACAAGCCCGAGTTCATCGTGAACGTGAAAGAGACGGGGAAGATCATCTTCGTCGACTACACCGACCTGAAGAACCTCAAGACCGTGGAAATCGAAGCCGAACGCTTCCTGCATGACGGCGGGTTTGACAGCTCCAAACGCTACTTCATGGTGGCGGCGAACCAGCGCGGCAAGATTGCCGTGGTGGACACCAAGGAAGACAAGCTGACGGCGCTGGTGGAAACCGGTGGCCAGACCCCGCACCCCGGGCGCGGCGCGAACCTGAACCACCCGGTCTACGGGCCGGTCTGGGCGACCTCGCACCTTGGCGACGAATCAGTGGCGCTGATCGGGACCGACCCGGAAGGCCACCCCGATCAGGCGTGGAAGGTGGTTGACAGCTTCTATGCCCTGGGCGGGGGGTCGCTGTTCATCAAGACCCACCCGAACAGCCAGCACCTTTATGTCGACGCCCCGCTGAACCCCGATGCGGCAACCTCGGCCTCGGTTGCGGTGTTCGACATTCCGGCGATGGGCGGCGATCCGGCGGTGGACCCCGAGTTCAAGACCCTTCCCATCGGCGAATGGGCCGGCATTGCCGAAGGTCAGCCGCGCGTGGTGCAGCCTGAGTTCAACAAGGAAGGCACCGAGGTCTGGTTCTCGGTCTGGAACGCCAAGGACAAAGAATCGGCCATCGTCGTCGTCGATGACAAGACGCTGGAGCTGAAGCACGTCATCAAGGACCCGCGGCTGATTACCCCCACGGGCAAGTTCAACGTGCTGAACACCAAGGACGACATCTACTAAGTCGTCGACAAGTCCGGGGCCGGCCCTTTGGGGGCGGCCCCGGTGGGCGGGGGGCGTGTGGCGCGTCCTCCCGCCCATTCCCCTCAAGATCGCCACCCAGATTTCCGAAATGCCAGCCGGGGTGCAAGCCATGAACGACCTGTCCCAAGATTTCCTGCCCGGATGCGTGCATCTGATCGGTGCAGGCCCCGGCGATCCTGACTTGTTGACCCGCCGCGCCGCCCGCCTGATGGTCGAGGCCGATGTCGTGGTCTATGACCGCCTTGTCAGCCCCGAGATCATGGCGCTTATCCCGCCTCATGTGCGGCGGATCGACGTGGGCAAGCTGCCCAAGGCGCACAAGGTGCCGCAAGAGGGCATCAATGCCCTGCTGATCGATCTGGCCCGGCAGGGCCTGCGCGTGGCGCGGGTAAAAGGCGGCGATCCGCTGATCTTTGGACGCGGCAGCGAAGAGGCCGAGGCCTGTCGCGCCGCCGGGATCGCCTGCGACTACACGCCCGGCATCACCTCGGCGCAGGGTGCTGCCTGTTCAACCGGGGTGCCCCTGACCCACAGGGGCCTTGCGACCGGTGTGCGCTATGTCACCGGCCACCGCGCCAAGGATGGCGCGCTCGATCTCGACTGGGCCTCGCTGGCCAGCGGCGACACGACGCTGGTCGTCTATATGGGCGTGGCCAATATCGCCGAGATTTCGGCCAGCCTGATCGCGCAAGGCCTGACGGGTGAAACCCCGGTCCTGGCCGTGGCCTCGGCCACCACCCCGCGCGAAACCCGTGTGCTGTCGGACCTGTCGGGCATTGCCGCCGCTGTGGCCGATGCCCAGCCCGAAGCACCGGTCCTGTTCATCATCGGCCGTGTGGTCTCGCTTTATGAGCCCGCCCTTCTTGCGACCGCCCTTGCCTGCGAGGGCGCGGGGATGGCGGCCTATGCCTGACCTCCGGCCCCCCTCGTCGGGCACTTCGTGGCCTCCTCGGCCTGTCGCCAAACGACGCGTGCACAAAGTGCTCGAGGCGTGCGCCGTGTTTCTCCTCCTTGTCACGCCTGCCCTTGCCGATGTTCCACCAGACCGTGCCAGGGCCCTTGAACATATGGTCCTGCAGGACTGCGGATCGTGCCACGGGCTGACGCTGAAGGGGGGCCTTGGCCGCCCGCTGACCCGCGCGGCGCTGGCCCATGCAGAACCCGAAGGTCTGGCGCTGATCATCCTTGACGGCATTCCGGGCACCGCGATGCCCCCCTGGCGCCCCCTGATGACCGAAGACGAGGCGCTGTGGATTGCCAATTATCTGAAAACAAAGGAATAAGACGATGCGCGTCTTGACCGCCCTTGCCTTCGCGCTGATGACTTCCACCGCGCTTGCAGGCGAACTGCCGACGGCCACCGCCACCGGCGATCTGGGACTGGTGATCGAACGGGCCACCGGCAGCCTGGTGCTGATCGACCGGTCCGACCGCGCCGCCCTTGCCCGGATCGAGGGCTTGGGCGATCTGTCGCATGCCAGCCTGACCTATTCGCCCGATGAACGCTTTGCCTATGTCTTTGGCCGCGATGGCGGGCTGACCAAGGTTGACCTTCTGACCCGCAGCGTCGCTGCCCGCACCGTGCAGGCCGGCAACTCGATCGGGGGCGCGATTTCGGACGATGGCAAACTGGTGGCGGTGTCGAATTACGAACCCGGCGGCGTCAAGGTGTTTGATGCCGAGACGCTGGCGCTGGTGGCCGACATCCCGGCGGCGGGCAAGACGGTGGGGCTGGTCGACGTGCCCGGCCGCCGCTTTGCCTGGACGGTCTGGGACACGGGCGAGGTGTTTCTGGGCGATTTTTCGGGGGCAGAGCCTGCCATCCAGATGATCGGCAACGCCGGCAAGAACCCCTTCGACGCGGTGTTGACCGATGACGCCCATACATTCCTTGTTGGCCTTTTCGGCGAAAAGGGCGTCACCGCCTTTGACCTGTGGAACCCGTCAGCGGCACCGCAGAAATTCCTGACCGACTATGGCAAGACCGGCGAGGATATGCCGGTCTACAAGATGCCCCACCTGCAAAGCTGGGCCTTCACCGAAGGCCAATATGCCCTTCCCGCCGTAGGCCGGCATGAGATCCTTTGGGTCGATCGCGCCAGCCAGACGACAACAGCCACAACCCCGGTCCATGGCCAGCCCGTGTTCATCATCGCCCAGCCGGCCAGCCCCTATGTCTGGGTCAACTTTGCCACCCCCCTGAACGACGTGGTGCAGGTTGTGGACAGCCGCAACCATGAAGTCGTGGCCACGCTCACACCCGGCAAGGCGGTGTTGCACATGGAATTCGCCCCCCGCGGGGCCGAGGTCTGGATCAGCGCGCGCGATGACAACAAGGTGCTGATCTATGACACCCGCACCCGCGAAAAGCTGGGCGAGGTGGCGGCCGAGGCGCCCAGCGGCATCTTCTTTACCGCCCGCGCGCATCAGACGGGGCTGTAGGCCATGCAAGACCTTGATCCCCTTGATACGCGCCTTCTGGACGAGTTCCAGCGCGACCTGCCCTTGGTGCCGCGCCCCTTTGCGGCCATTGGGCTGCATCTGGGCCTGACCGAGGCGCAGGTGATCGACCGGCTGGCGCGGCTGCAGGCTCTTGGGTCGGTGGCGCGGGTGGGCGCGACGGTGCGTCCGAACACGGCCGGGGCCTCGACGCTGGCCGCGCTGGCCGTGCCAGAGGAGCGCCTTGACGCGGTGGCGGCCCTTGTTGGCGCCGAACCCGGCGTCAATCATTCCTACCTGCGCGAGGATGACTGGAATCTCTGGTTCGTCGCTACCGCGCCCGGCCCCGCCGAACTGGCTGCCATGCTGGGCCGGATCAAGGACGCAACCGGCCTTGCCGTGCTGGACCTGCCACTGGTGCGGGCCTTCAACATCGACCTTGGCTTTCGCCTGACGGGGGCCCGCCAGCCAATGACCAGCGCGCGGGCGGCTGACCCCA
>JALQYS010000545.1 GCA_023254015.1 Paracoccaceae bacterium | reverse complement strand
AGAGACCTCAGCGCGGGTCGGCACCGGGCTTTCGATCATAGATTCCAGCATCTGGGTGGCCACGATCACCGGCTTGGCCGCCGCCCGTGCCCCGCGCACCAGACGCTTCTGGATCGGCGGCACCGAGGTGACGGGCAGTTCCACCCCCAGATCGCCCCGCGCCACCATGATGCCGTCCGAGACCTGCAGGATGGCGTCATAGGCCTTCACCGCCGCCGGCTTTTCGATCTTTGCCAGAATGGCCGCGCGGCCACGGGCCAGTTGCCGGGCCTCGATCACATCCTCGGGGCGCTGCACGAAGGACAGCGCCAGCCAGTCCACGCCCAGCTCGCAGGCGAATTGCAGGTCGGTGCGGTCCTTCTCCGACAAGGCCGCCAGCGGCAGCACCACATCGGGCACGTTCACGCCCTTGCGGTTGGAAATCGTGCCGCCCACAGTCACCGTGCAATCGGCAAAGTCCTTGCCACAGGCATCAACCTGCAGGCGGATCTTGCCGTCATTGACCAGCAGCGATGCACCGGGTTCCAGGGCGGCAAAGATCTCGGGGTGGGGCAGTTGCACGCGGGTCGCATCACCCGGCGCCGACGACAGGTCCAGCCGGAAGCGGGCGCCGTCAACCAGCTCTTCCTCGCCCCGTTCAAAGACGCCCACGCGCAGCTTTGGCCCCTGAAGATCGGCCAGAATGCCGATGGGGCGGCCCAGATCGGCCTCGACCTTGCGGATGATCTTGTGGCGGGCCTCGATCTCGGCATGGACGCCGTGACTCATGTTCAGGCGGAACACATCCGCCCCGGCTTCGAACAGCGCGCGGATGGTGTCGTAATCGCTGGAGGCGGGACCAAGGGTGGCAACGATCTTTACACTGCGCAGGCGTCTCATGGCGGGTCTTTCCTGTGGCGGCGATCTTCCGGATGCCGGGGTTATGGCCCCTTTCGCCACAAGGGGCAACGGGCCGAAGTTGTTAGCGATAACTTTTCTGCCGCCATGTTGCGAAAGGCGGGGTTTTGCCCGACACAAGTAGACGGCAGGCATGAAGAAAAGGTGACGCCAGTGACGAAAGAGACCGGGCACGAAGCCTATCGGATCGCGGGCGAAGACAGGCCGGGGCGCTGGCTTGTGACCTGCGATCACGCCTCGAACCGGGTGCCGTCCTGGGTGTCGGGCGGGTCTTTGGGCATCGCGGCCGAGGATATGGCCCGCCATATCGCCTGGGATGTTGGCGCGGCCGGTCTGGCGCTGGCGCTGGCAAAGGCGCTGGACAGCCCGGCCATCCTGTCGGACTTCTCGCGCCTTGTGATCGATCCGAACCGGGGCGAGGACGACCCGACGCTGGTGATGCGGCTTTATGACGGCACGATCATTCCGGCCAACCGCCATATCGACGCGGCGGGGGTGGAGGAGCGGTTGGAGCGGCTTTACCGCCCCTATCACGCCGCCTATGCCGCGCTGGCCGCGCGCCGGCCCGATACGGTGATCCTGGCCATCCACTCCTTTACCCCTTGTCTGAAAGGCCGCGCGCCGCGCCCCTGGCATGTTGGCGTTCTGCATTCGCATCTGGACAGCCGGTTTTCGCTGCCGCTTATCGCGCGGCTGCGGGCCGAGGCCGACCTGTGCATCGGCGACAACGAACCCTATTCCGGCCACCTGCCCGGTGACGCGATTGACCGCCACGCCCTGACGCCCGGGCGGCACAATACCCTGATCGAGCTGCGCAACGATCTGATCGCGACCCCGGCCGACCAGCAGGCCTGGGCCAGCCGACTGGCCCCGATCCTGACCGAGGTGCTGGTAGGATTGTTTCCCTGAGCCCGGATTGACAGGCCACCCCGTGCAAACCTAGGCTTTCCGGGTCAGTCAATGGTCGGGGGGCGTACGTGGAATTCCTTTTGCTGCTTGCCCTTCCGCTGCTGTTCGGGGCCACTTCGGGTGGGGGCGACGATGCCGACGACGATGACAGCCTTGAACGCGCGGCTGACGCGGTGCATCGCGCCCCGGCTGGCGGGCTGGGAGAACCCATCGGTGAACCCGATGTGGTGGTAGCCGAAGACACGCCCACGGCTGGAAATGACGTCATCAGCCTGACCAACGCGCCGGAATTCCTTGATGCACTGGCGGGGGACGACTCGGTCTTTGGCCACAACGCCAGTGACACGCTGATTGGCAGCGCCGGGCGCGATACGCTGGATGGCGGCGATGGGGGCGATCTGCTGGATGGGGTCACGAACACCGCCGACGGCGACGGCCCCGACCGTCTGTTCGGCGGCAAGGGGGCCGATACGCTTTGGGGCGATCAGGGCGACCTCATGTCAGGCGGCGCGCGGGATGATGTCTTTGTTGTCCAGCCCGGCGGCCGCCCGGTGGTGATCCGTGATTTTCTGACCGAAACCCAGAACCCCGACCCCACCAGCGACGGCGACAGCCTGTGGATCGTGGTTCCCGAAGACCTTCTGTCGCGCGACATGGCGGGCGATCTGTGGTCGCGCGCGGCTGCCAACGGCTTGGACTCCGAGGTTCTGTTGGGCGATCAGGTGGTCGCCACCCTGAAAGGCGGGGCAGGCCATCTGCCGAGGCTGGAAATCTGGCAGGGCGTTGCCACTGACGAAGATTGGGGCACGGCGGGCGCCGACCTGTTGACGGGCTCCCACAGCGCCGACTTTCAGTATGGTGGCGATGGGGCCGATACGATTTCGGCCCGGGGCGGCGCCGACATGGTGCATGACGGCTTTGGCAATGACGATGTGGCGC
This sequence comes from Paracoccaceae bacterium, assembly GCA_023254015.1. Lineage (GTDB taxonomy): Bacteria > Pseudomonadota > Alphaproteobacteria > Rhodobacterales > Rhodobacteraceae > Tabrizicola_A. The sequence goes on along the minus strand of JALQYS010000545.1, from coordinate 1,585 downwards.
TGGGCGATGGCCATGACGTGTTTCTGGGCGCCGACCGCGATGCCCCGCTGGCCGACAATGACATTGTCCGCGGCGGGCGCGGCGATGACCATATTGCGTCGGGCCTTGGGGCCGACCGGCTGAACGGCGATGCAGGGAATGACGCGCTGAATGCCACCGATCTTGATGGCCTGACCGGGCCGCAGGCCGACCGGCTGTCTGGCGGGGCGGGGAGCGATACGCTGACCGGTGATGCGGGGGATCGGCTGTCTGGTGGCGCGGGCGCCGATGATTTCCACGTTCAGCCGGGTGGCATGGTGACCGTGCCCGATTTCAACCCGGCCCAAGATGAGTTGATCCTGCACGTCGATCGCACCGCGGCGATCACGCTTGCCGTCAGCGGTGGCGATACCGTGGTTCACGTCGGCGGGCAGCCGATGGTCACGCTGCAGAACATCCTGCCCCCGGCGCTGACCGGCGCGATGATCCGGGCGGCCTGAACCGGCGTCTGTGCCTGCGCGATGGCGACGCCGCGCGGCGTGGGCGTTCAAAGGATGTCGGGCAACTCTGTCTCGGGCTGTTGTTCGGCGCCAACAAAGCCGATTGCTTCCGGCCCCTCAGGGGTTTGTGCAAAGCGGCCGATATACTGGAAATCCCGGTAGAACATCGATGCGGGCCCCCCTTGCGTCAAGGCGTCAGCCCGAACCGCACCTTCCCTGTCGGTCTGATCGACCTTGTCGCATGAAATGGCGGGGTCGGTGACGAACTCTGGCGGCGAGACGCGGAAGAGAACGCAACCCGACTGCCCTTCATGCAGAACATAGATGCCGGATGTGTGACGATAAAGGTTACTTCTCCTCCACCACCCGGTATCCTCGAACAGGTCGCGTCTTAGCGTGCCATCCGGTGTCTGGATGGACAGTTCCCGAGACCAATCGCTGTGCAACCCGATCATCGGGCGCAGGGTCAGCGCGATCGTGACACCCTTTTCGACCTCTACCTCAGCCCGGTCGGTGTCGAGAATAACGAAGGCGACCGCGGCCGCGACCAGCAAAAGAACAAGCCATTTCATGTGTGTCACACCAAGAGGATCGCGGTCTGCGTCACGTCCCAGACAGACCCAAACCCACGATCCGGCGCGCCCCGTGTCACATGGCCTGCGCTAGACCGCTGCCTTGCGCATCTCGTCCAGATAGATCTCGCGCAGGCGGGCCACCACGGCACCGGGCTTGCCGGTGCCCACGGGCTTGCCGTCCACCTCGACCACAGGCATCACAAAGGCGCTGGCGCTGGTGATGAAGGCCTCATCGGCCGCCTGGGCTTCGGCGATGGTGAAGGGGCGTTCCTCAACTTCCATCTGCGCCTCGACGGCAAAGCGCAGCACGGCGGCGCGGGTGATGCCGTGCAGGATGTCGTTCGACAGCTGCCGGGTGATGATCTTGCCCCCCTTGACGATATAGGCGTTGTTCGAGGTGCCTTCGGTCACCACGCCGTCTTCGACAAACCAGCTGTCATCAACGCCGGCCTTTTTCGCGGCCATCTTGCCCATCGAGGGATACAGAAGCTGCACCGTCTTGATATCGCGGCGGCCCCAGCGGATGTCGGG
>JALQYS010000537.1 GCA_023254015.1 Paracoccaceae bacterium | reverse complement strand
ATAGGCAAGGTCGAATTCCACCATGACCTCTTCCTCGTTCAGCGGCAGTTCCCGCACGATCTGTTCCACGTTCGGACCATGCTTGATGTTCAACCGGGCAAAGATTTCCAGCGGCTTTTCCATCTCGACGATCACATCCATGCGGATCAGGTGCTTTTGCCGCAGGCCCCGCGCCGCCTCTTCCGGCAGATCCAGCACCAGCGACAGGAACGAGCCGTCAAAGCGGAACACATCCATGCGAAAGCCGAAGGGCGCAATGTCGGCCTCGCGGGTGTTGCGGATCTGGCGAACCGTCAATTCGCTGCGACGGCAGTCGTGAAAGATCGTGGCGCCCGGAAAGACCTCGGCCTTGGTCGGCACGCTGGAAAATCCCGGCACCGGAATGGGGCCTTTCCACAGATCCGGCCGCCAGGCCCAATCGGTGCCAAAGGGCTTGCGGATGATGTTCGACCCGATCACCGGCAGGGCCAGCCGATGCTCGGCCTCATGGATCACCCTGTCGACATTACGGCGCAGCGCACGCGCCCGCGACCGCAGCGAGCGCAGCCTGTCCAGATCTGCCGAGGGCGCGGCATCTGCGGCCTGCGCCCAGCGGCGCATCATGCGGACATGCAGAAGGCGATCCATGAACTGTGAAACGATACCGGCCATTCTTACCCGATCTGCCCTGATCTATGAAATCTTCCGCATTGTTCCGCGAATGGAAACGATTCGCTTGTCGCCCGAAATGGTTAAAGACTCGCCCTGCCCCGGTCCATGGGGAATGTGCGGCGGGACTTGCGGCAAGCCTTTGACCTTTCAGGGCGACGCGTGCCATCGTCGTGCCATCGACGGTTCAGAGCGGGGACAACAAAGCAGATGAACAGATCCAACAGCATCGCCAGCCGCCTTGCCGGTCAGGATGACCTTTACGCCGCGTTGCGCAGTCTTGCGGCGGCCTTCCCCGACCTCGCTCTGGACGAGGTGCTGGCCAGCGCCCCCGCAGCCGAACGGGAGCGGCTTGCCGGGGTGGATCAGGGCCTGCTGCGCGCGGTGATCCGCGCCGGTCAGGGCCTGCCGGCCGCCGCCAACGCGCCCGCGCTGCGCGACTGGCTGGCCCGCTGCAGCCCCGCCCCCCTGTTCCTGCCCGAGATTGCCGCCGGCCCCAGCCTTGCCCTGCTGACCCGGGGCGAGCATCCCGACATGCCCGCCTTTTCGGATCGCGCCTTTGACGCCTGGTTCGCGGCCAAGGCCGTGCCCTATGGTCTGGGCAGCTATGGCGAAAAGCGGTCGGTCTATGCCACCGATCAGTTCGCCGACAGCGCAAGCCCCGAACGGCGCACGCTGCACCTTGGGATCGATGTCTTTGCCCCGGCCATGACGCCGGTCCATGCCCCCCTGCCCGGCAAGGTCGCCTTCCTGACCTACAACGCCGACCCGCTGGATTACGGCCACACCCTGATTGTGGAACATGAGGCCGACGGCATCCGGTTCCACACGCTTTACGGCCACCTTGCCGGCACCTTGCCGATGCTTCTGGCCATTGGCGATCAGGTGGCCGCCGGTCAGGTGATTGCCCATCTGGGCGACTGGCACGAAAATGGCGGCTGGGCCGCCGCCCGGAGATCACCGAACGCTCGATCCGCTTCCGCACCCTGGGCTGCTTCCCGCTGACCGGCGCGGTGGAAAGCACGGCATCGACCCTGTCTGAAGTGATCCAGGAAACCCTGCTGACCACCACAGCGGAACGCCAGGGCCG
>JALQYS010000440.1 GCA_023254015.1 Paracoccaceae bacterium | reverse complement strand
GTAACGATCGCCGCCCTGATGCCGGTCGACGCGCCCGAGGAAGACTGGGACAACCTGCAAATCTTCTTCGCGACGTCCGAAGGCGACGTGCGCCGCAACGCGCTGTCCGACTTCACCAACGTCATGCGCAACGGCAAGATTGCCATGAAGCTGCCCGAAGGTGTCACGCTGGTGAACGCCGCGATTGCGGACGAGAATGACGACATCATGCTGGTCACCGAGCTGGGCCGCGCCATCCGCTTCTCGACGCAGGAGATCCGCGTCTTCAAATCGCGCGGCTCCACCGGCGTCCGCGGCATCCGTCTGGCCGAGGGGGATCATGTGGTATCGATGGCGATCATCCGCCATTTCGAAGCCACGCCCGAAGAGCGCGCCGCCTATCTGAAGCAGCGCCGTCTGATGGCCGGTGTGACCGAGGACGAGGCCGACGAGGACGAAGACGCCGTGAGCGCGGGCCAACTTTCGCCCGAACGCTATGCCGAGATGTCGGCGGCCGAGGATCTGATCCTGACCATCACCAAGGGCGGGTCGGGCAAGCTGTCGTCCAGCCACGACTATCCGGTGCGCGGACGCGGCGGCATGGGCGTCAAGGCCATCTCGCCGGGGCCGCGGGGCGGGCGGATCATCGCCTCCTTCCCGGTGGAGCTGACCGACCAGATCATGCTGGCCACCAGCACGGGCCAGTCGATCCGCGTGCCGGTGGACCAGATCAGCTTCCGGTCGCGCTCGGCAGGTGGGGTCAAGGTGTTCAACGTCGGCGCAGATGAAGAGGTTGTCTCGGTCGCCCGCGTGGCCGAACAGGGCGAGGATGAGTGATCTGGAAACCCGGCTGGCCGATCTGGCAAGCCGGGGCCAGACCATCGCCTACGGCGCGCTGGCCCGCGATCTGGGCTGGCGCATCGCAGAGCTGACTTCGGCGCTTGAGGCGCTGATGGAAGACGACGCCCGCGCCGGACGGCCCCTGCGCGCCGCGCTGTGTGAGGGGCGGCTGTCGGGGGGATTGCCCGCACAAGGCTTTTTCCTGAAGGCGGCAGATCTGGGCTTTGACGTGTCAGACCCCGCCGCTTTCACCGCCTTGCAGCGCGGGGGCCTTTTCACCGGCCCGCGCTAAGACTATTTCGGCCGCAACAGCCCGGAAGAAAGACAGAATGACCCAAACCCTTCACATCATCGGCGGCGGCATGGCAGGGTCCGAGGCCGCCTGGCAGGCAGCGCAGATGGGCGTGCCGGTGGTCTTGCACGAGATGCGGCCAGATGTGGGCACCTTTGCCCATCGCACCGGGCTTTTTGCCGAGATGGTCTGTTCGAATTCGTTCCGGTCCGATGACGACGAACGCAATGCCGTGGGCCTGTTGCATTGGGAAATGCGGGCGGCCAAGGGTTTGGTGATGGAGATGGCGACCCGCCACCGCCTGCCTGCCGGCGGCGCTCTGGCCGTTGACCGCGATCCCTTTGCCGAAAGCGTGACCGAACGGCTGCGGGCGCATCCGCTGATTTCGATTGAATATGGCGAGGTGCGCGAGCTGCCGCACGACGGGCATTGGATCATTGCCACCGGGCCTTTGACCAGCGGAGCCTTGGCGGAAAGCATCCGCGCCGAGACGGGCGCGGAAAGCCTGGCCTTCTTTGATGCCATCGCCCCGATTGTCTATGCCGAGACCATCGACATGAACGTGGCCTGGCTGCAATCGCGCTATGACAAGGGCGAGACCGAGGAAGAGCAGAAGGCCTATATCAACTGCCCGATGGACCGCGCGCAGTATGAGGCCTTCATCGACGCGCTGCTGGCGGCAGAGAAAACCGAGTTCCACGAGGGCGAGACAGCGGGCTACTTCGACGGCTGCCTGCCGATTGAAGTGATGGCCGAACGCGGCCGCGAGACGCTGCGCCATGGGCCGATGAAGCCCGTGGGCCTGACGAACGCGCATCGGCCCGAGGTCAAGCCCTATGCCGTGGTGCAATTGCGCCGCGACAACAAGCTGGGCACGCTTTACAATATCGTGGGCTTCCAGACCAAGATGAAATACGGCGCGCAGACCGAAGTCTTCCGCATGATCCCAGGCCTAGAGGACGCCAGTTTTGCACGCCTTGGCGGGATCCACCGCAATACCTTCATGAATTCGCCAACGCTGCTCGACGATCAGATGCGGTTGAAATCCCGGCCAAACATCCGTTTCGCCGGTCAGGTCACCGGCGTAGAGGGCTACGTAGAAAG
>JALQYS010000164.1 GCA_023254015.1 Paracoccaceae bacterium | reverse complement strand
GCGGCGATGACCGCCTGCACATGGGCGCGCGGCACGAAAACCCGACGGATCGCGGTGCATTTCTGGCCCGCCTTTGCCGTCATCTCGCGCGCAACTTCCTTGACGAAAAGGTCGAACTCGGCCGTCCCCGGCCCGGCATCGGGGCCAAGGATACTGGCGTTCAGGCTGTCCGCTTCCATCGTGAAGCGGGTGGAATTCTCGATGATCGCCTTGTGCGATTTCAGCTTGCGCCCGGTCCAGGCCGAGCCGGTGAAGGTCACGGCGTCCTGCCCCGTCACATGGTCCAGAAGGTCGCCCACCGACCCCGAGATCAACTGCAGCGCGCCCTCGGGCAAAAGCCCCGTCTCGACGATCCGCCGCACGACCAGTTCGGTCAGATAGGCGGTCTGGCTGGCCGGTTTCACGATGCAGGGCACGCCTGCGATCAGGGTGGGGGCGATCTTTTCCAGCATCCCCCAGACGGGGAAGTTGAAGGCGTTGATGTGAACGGCAACGCCCTGCAGCGGTTGCAGGATGTGCTGGGCGACAAAGCTGCCGTCCTTCGACAGCACCTCCACCTCGCCATCGGTCAGGACGCGGGTGTTCGGCAGCTCGCGCCGCGCCTTCGAGGCGAAGGTCAGCATGGTGCCGATCCCGCCCTCGATGTCGATCCAGCCGTCGGACCGCGTGGCCCCGGTGTGCAGGCTTTCGGTGTAGAACTCTTCCTTCAGGTCCATCAGCTTGAGGCCAAGCGCCTTCAGCATCCCGGCCCGGTCGTGGAAGGACATGGCGCGCAGTTTCGGCCCCGCCACCTCGCGCCCGTAAGCAAGTGCTGCGGCAAAGTCGATGCCGGTCGAGTCGATGGTGGCAACGACCTCTCCGGTCGCGGCGTCGCGCAGGGGTTGGCCGTCGCGGGTGCCGGGGGTCCAGCGGCCAGAGACAAAGCTTTCCAGACGGCGCGGGGGGCGGGCCGGAGTGGTCATGGGCATAATCCTTGATCAGTTCGCAATGGGACTGCGGGGGCGCAACCGGCCCCCGCCCCCTTGGGTCTTAGTTCAGGCCAATCGGCCCCAGTGTTTCGGCGACCAGCGCCTCCCAGCGGGCCAGAAGCGTTTCGTTCGTGGCGTGACGCAGGCCGAAACGGGCCTGGGTGTCGTAACGGGCCGAATGGGCGACGCCAAACGTCGCGGCCACGCGCGGCCGCCAATAGGCGACGGCGGCCTTGGCCTCTGCCTTGCCCTCTTCGGTGGCGACAAGCTGTTCCAGCCCCTCGATCCCCAGGGCGGCATGACGCGCCTCGCGCGGGGCGATCTCGCGGAACACCTCGGCCAAGGGGGCGTAGGAGATGCGGGTCAGTTCCGTCATCTGCACCCCGGTGGCAAGGCCCATGAGGACGTTCATCACCACCGCGTCGGCCCAGCCGGTGATCGGATAGTGGAACACCGAAAGCCGCATGTCGCCACCGGTGCGGGTCGTGCCCAGATCGGCGTCGCGGGCCACGCGGGCGGCCCAGTCATGCTGGCGCTGATACCGCGCCGTGTCGGTGCCGAAATCGGCCATCACGTTCAGCACGCGCTCGGCATGGTCGGCCTTTTCCAGCGTGATACGGCTGGCGGCGATCCGTTCCTTGATCCCGGGCGCAAAGTTGATCGACCCGGCAAAGCCGGCAGAAGCCGCCAGTTCGCTGTCGACGAAAGAGCCCATCAGCCGCATCAACTCACCGCGATAGCGCGCCGGCACGTTGCCAGGAGAGGTCAGGACGCCGCCTTGGGCGAGGTAGTCCTCGATGTTCATCGTCTCGGTCATCTGATCCTCACTCGTCAAAGGTGACGACGACCTTGTCGGTCACCGGGAAGCTTTGGCACGACAGGACGTAACCGGCCCGCACCTCGTAATCTTCAAGCGCGTGGTTGGTGTGCATTTCCACCTCGCCCTCAAGCACCTTGCAGCGGCAGGTCGAACAAACCCCGGCCTTGCAGGAATAGGGCGCGTCCAGCGCGTTCTCGATGGCGGCGTCGAGGATGCTTTGGCCTTGGCGCGGCATGGCAAAGCTGCGGGTGGTGCCGTCCAGCGTCACGGTCGCGGCGGTGGAGTTGCCGACGTTCAGCTCGGATTTCGAGACGGGCTTGGCCTTGGCGCGGCCCGGCTGGCCGCTGGCGAAGAGTTCGAACTTGATCTGGGCGTCGGTCAGGCCGTGGTCGCGCAGGCTGGCGGCGATGGCCAGCATCATCGGCTCGGGCCCGCAGATGAAGGCGGTATCCACCGACTTCGGGTCGATCCAGCCGGTGAACAGCGCCTTCATCTTGTCGGCATCGACGCGCCCGGTGAAGAGGTCAATGTCCTGCGCCTCGGTTTCCAGCACATGGATCACCGAGAAGCGGCCAAGATAGGTGTTCTTCAGATCCTCAAGATCCTCGCGGAACATGATCGAGTTGATCGCGCGGTTCGCATAGACCAGCGTGAAGCGCGAGTTCGGCTCGTCCGCCAGAACGGTCTTGATGATCGACAGAACCGGGGTGATGCCCGACCCACCGGCGAAGCCCAGATAGTGCTTTTCGGCACTGGCGTCGATCGGGGTAAAGAACTTGCCCATCGGCGGCATGGCGTCGATCTCGTCGCCAGGGGCAAGGTTCTCGTTCGCCCAGGTGGAGAATGCCCCCCCTTCGACGCGCTTGATCCCCACCTGCAGCACGCCCTCGTGCAGGCCCGCGCAGATCGAGTAGGAGCGGCGCAGCTCCTCGCCATCAAAGGTGCGGCGGAAGGTCAGATACTGGCCTTGGGTAAAGTCGAACAGCGCGCGATCCTCGTCGCGCGGGGCGAGGGTCACAACCACGGCGTCGCGGGTTTCGCGGCGCACTTCGGTGACCTTCAGCGGATGAAAGCGAGACATTGCGATGTCCTCCCGGAGAGTCTGAGCATCGGGCTCATCCTCAGATGCATTTGAAATAGTCGAAGGGTTCGAGGCAGTCGGTGCAGCGGTAGCTGGCCTTGCAGGGGGTCGATCCGAACTGGCTGATCTTTT
>JALQYS010000154.1 GCA_023254015.1 Paracoccaceae bacterium | reverse complement strand
CGCGCAACTCCTCGGTCGAGAGGCAGTCGATCCGGTTGTAATCCTCTATCTCGTCAAGGATTTGCTGTTCGCCCGTCTCGCGCCAGCGCTCATAGGCCACGACCGAGCCGCCCGCCGTCTTGACCTCACCCTCGCGGGTGCGGCCGTAGAAGGCCTCCATCGACTTGATGGAGTAGTTGCGTTCCGATCCGATCAACCCGCCGCGCACGACTGCGAACAGATCGACAAAACGGCGTTCGCGCAGCAGGCTGTCAAGGAAGGCCTCGCCGATCCCGTATTTCGTGGTCAGGCGGCGCAGCGCGGTGATCTCGTAGGCGGCGTAGTGGTAGATGCGGGCGCTAGGGAAAGCGTCCAGCCGCGCGCGGAAGAAGGCCAGAAGCTCCTCGAGCGCCTTGGCCTCGGCCGCGTGGTCATGCGCCCAGAAGGCGCGGAACTGGCCGTCGCACCAGATCCCGTGCAGGTATTCCAGGCCGCCCTCGTAATGCGGATCGCCCTCGATATCGTAGAACAGATCGCCCGGCTGCGGCTCGGGCAGCAGGTCAAAGCCCTTTCCGGGCTCGGGCGCGCGCAACTCGAAGGCCGGGGCACCGGTCTTGCGGGCGTGCTGCAACCGGGCCTGCGTCACCAAACGCGCGCGGGTGCCCTCGGCCATGCCCCGCACCGGGCGGTCGAGCGCGGCAAGACCCGCCATCGTGGCGATCCCGGCCGCTTCCAGCTTCTTGACCTGCCCGCGGCTGATGTTCGCCACGTTGAACAGGCTGTCCTCGGCCTGCCAGACGCTTTCGCAGTGATCGGCCCAACGGCAAAGGCCGCAATCTGCGCATGGAACTGGGCGCGTGGGCGGCGGATCTGCGACGAAAGCCTCCAGCCGCGCCCGGGCCGCCCGGGCGTAATGCGCATAGTCCGCTAGCCGCAGGGTCGCGCGCTCGCCAGTCCCCAGTTCGACATGGGCGAACTCCGGCGCAACACCCTGCACTTTGGCTAGGAGGTCGGAATAGAGAACAAGCTGCAGCACATGCTTCGGATGCGGCCTGCGCTTCAGCTTGGTGTCGGCCACCTCATAGCTGAAGGGGCCAAGTGCCGAGGGCTTATCGACCCGCATCAGGAAATCCGACCAGCCTCCCCAGGTGCCCGACAGGAAGGCCCCCTGAAAGACCACCTCGGCACCCTTCGCCAGCGCCGCACGGGTAGCCTGCGCATCGGGGACCAGTTCGCCGCGGGGAATCTCCAGCACGGCTTTCCCGTCGGACTTCAGCTCCTCCAGATGCGCCGCCTCATGCGCGTCGCCCTGTTTCTGCAAAAGGGTGCTGCGCGAAAGTTGGTGATGGCCTGAGGGGCGGCATATCGTGGCGGTGTCTAGACGCCGTCAATTCTCAGCCGAGAAAGGGATATGCCACATGCATGACGATACCATCACCCGCCTTCCCGATTCATCGGGTTTCGCTCCGGATGCGCTGACCGATGTGATCCGGGCTGGCGCGCGCAAGATCATCGAGCAGGCGATCGAGGCGGAACTGGCGGCGCTCTTGTCGACATTTTCTGCGGAAAAACTCGCCGATGGCCGGGCGCGGCTGGTGCGCCATGGAACCTTGCCCGAGCGCGAGGTGCTGACCGGGATCGGGCCGGTTGCCGTGAAGGTGCCGCGCCTGCGCGACCGGGGAACCGGCGAGGACAAGGTCAGCTTCACGCCCAGCATCCTGCCGCGCTACCTTCGCAAGGCGAAATCGGTCGAGGCGTTGCTGCCGTGGCTTACCTTGAAAGGCGTGTCCACGGGTGATTTCACCGAGGCGCTGGCGGCGCTCCTGGGACCGAACGCCAAGGGGCTCTCGGCCACGACGATCACGCGGCTGAAGGCCGACTGGTGGCACGACGATGAGGCCTGGCAGAAACGCGACCTTGGTGCGCGTCGTTTCCTCTGCATCTGGGCCGACGGCGTTTACTTCAAGCCACGGATGAGTGAAGAAAAACAATGCGTTCTGGTGATCGTCGGGGCCGATGAACATGGCCGCAAGGAGCTTCTGGCGATGACCGACGGCTTTCGTGAAAGCACGCAAAGCTGGCGCGAGGTGCTGCTGGATCTGAGGCGTCGCGGTTTGAAGCAGGATCCGAAACTGGCCATCGGCGACGGCGCCCTGGGGTTCTGGACGGCCCTGCGGGAGGTCTTCGCCACGACGCGGGAACGGCGCTGCCGGGTCCACAAGACAATGAACGTTCTCAACGCCTTGCCGCAATCGGTGCAGGCCAAGGCGAAGGGCCATCTGCACGACATCTGGCAGGCCGGGACCCGCGCCGAGGCGGAGGGCGCCTTTGATTTCTTCGTCGAAACCTACGGCGTGACATGGGACAAGCCGGTCGACAAGATGGTCAAGGACCGCCGGGCGCTGCTTACCTTCTTCGACGACCCGGCCGAGCATTGGAAGCACATCCGGACATCAAACCCGATCGAAAGCACCTTCGCTACGGTCCGTCATCGCACGAAACGCACCAAAGGGCGCCTGAGCCGCCAGACCGGTTTGGCCATGGCGTTCAAACTGATGATCGCCGCACAGGGCAAATGGCGCAAGCTCGACGGCCGGAACCGGCTGCCCGAGATCATCAAGGGGATTGAGTTCCGCGACGGCCTGCGCCAACTTCAAACCGCCGCCTGATCCGGCGTCACCAACTTTCGGCGATATCTCCGTCCTGATCAGCGGCAGCCGCCGCGGCTTGACGCCCAAGCTGATTGCCGACCTCCGACGCCGCAGCACCGTTGAGGCCGAGATCGGCCACATGAAAACCGACGGCCGCCTGTCGCGATGCCCGCTGAAAGGCCCCATCGGCGACGCAGTGGTCGTGTCGCGAAGTTGGTGGAAATTTGAAGGCGGCGTAATCTCCGGGTGAACATCCACCCACCCAACCGGCGGCTGCAACCGCCAGGGAGAGTGAGGGCCTGACTGCCACTGGTCCGAAGGAAGGCCCGAACGCCATGAACCAGATTACTGATACTTCCACCTTTTCGCTACTGGCCGATGAAGCAGGGTTCGATCTGATCGAGGAGCGGCTGCGGATGAGCGTCCGTGCGACGATCGAGGCCGTGTTCGATGAGGAACTGGCCGCATATCTCGGACGGCTGCGCTATGGTCGGGGCGACGGCCCGGCGAAAGGCTATCGCCACGGGCACCGCGAACGGCAACTGACCGGGACATTCGGGACGGAGACGGTGCGGGTTCCGCGGGCCCGGATTGAGAATGAGACGGGCAAGGTGACGGAATGGCGCTCGAAGGCGCTGCCCCGTTATCAGCGGCTGACAAGGAAGGCCGAGGCCCTGATCGCTGCGGTCTATCTGGCCGGCACCACCACCCGGCGCGTCAAGCGGGCGCTGTTCGGGCTGTTCGAGGGCGCCGTGAGCAAGGACGTGGTGAGCCGCGCCTGGCGCAAGGTGAAGGTGGACTGGGATGCCTGGTGCGCCCGCAGTCTGGCCGGTGAGGACATCGTCCGCCTGATCCTGGACGGTACCGTGATCAAGACCCGGCTGGACCGCAAGGTCACGAACATCTCGGTGCTGGCGGCCATTGGCGTGCGCCGCGACGGGCAGAAGGTGCTGCTTTCCATAAGAAACATGGGCGGGGAGAGCGCCGCCGCGTGGCGGCAGTTCCTCGATGACCTTGATGCCCGTGGGCTGAAACGGCCCGAATTCGTGATCGTCGACGGCGCCCCGGGGCTGGAGGTATGAGGAGGATCAGAAAGCGGTCCGGTGGACCGTTTTCCCGACGATTGGCTCGTGGCACTTTGGGGCGACCACCTGCCGATCCAGCGCTGCACGGTTCACAAGCATCGAAACCTCCTGGCCCATGCCCCGAAGCACATCCACGACGCGCTGACCGAGGACGACCGGGATATGGTCTACGCCGACACCGCCGCCGAGGTGGAGCGCCGCCGCAAGGCCTTCCTGCGAAAGTGGCGGCTCAAGTGCCGGGCGGTGGCCGACAGCCTTGAAGAATCTGGGGGCCGCCTGTTCACCTTCACCCGCCTCGATCCATCGCAATGGAAATCCGCCCGGACCACAAACGCCATCGAGCGCCTCAACGAGAAATTCCGCCGCCGGATCAAGACCCAGACCGTGCTGCCCTGCGCCGAAACCGTGCCGATGCTGCTCTGGGCGCTGCTGGCTTCCGGTCAGATCCAGATGCGAAAGGTCGATGGCTGGGAAAGCCTCTCTCAGCCTCTCGAACCCATGCCCCTTGACCTCGCAGCCTGAAACACCGATCCCTCACATGCCCGAAGCGCGCCGCCAGGGAATTTCCACAGCATTCGCGACACGACCGCGTTTTGGCCGAAATCG
>JALQYS010000348.1 GCA_023254015.1 Paracoccaceae bacterium | reverse complement strand
CGTCCATCAGCATCACCCGCGGGCGCGGGGCCAGGGCGCGCGCCAGCGCCACGCGCTGCTGTTCGCCGCCCGACAATTCATGCGGATGCTTGGTGGCGAACCCGGCCAGATTGACCTTTTCCAGCAACTCGCCCACCCGGCGCGCCTTGGCGGCCGCGTCGCCCTTCAGGCCAAAGGCGACGTTGCCCGCCACCGTCAGATGCGGAAACAGCGCGAAATCCTGAAACATCAGCCCCACGCCCCGCGCCTCGGGCGGCAGGTTCAGGGCCGGGCCGAAGACCTCGGCCCCGTCGATGGCAATGCGCCCCTGATCGGGACGTTCCACCCCGGCGATCATCCGCAGCGTCGTCGACTTGCCACAGCCTGACGGCCCCAGAAGGCACATCACCCGCCCCGGTTCGATCGACAGCGACACATCCGCCACCACCTGCCGCCCGCCAAAGGCACGCGACAGCTGATCGACGACAAGGCGCGGGGAAAGGCGGGGGGCGCTGGGTTGCAAGCTCTGTGGTATCCGAGTGATTTATTCGGGCTTTCCCTAGCAGTCCCGCCCGGTTGCGGCAAGGCCGGGGTTACAGCGTCGCATTGGTGGCGCCACCGTCCAGAAGGATGTTCTGCCCCACGATGAACCCCGCATGCTGGCTGCACAAGAAGGCGCAAGTGGCGCCAAATTCGGCGGCCGTGCCATAGCGGCGGGCGGGGATGGTGGCCATGCGCTCGGCCCGGGCCTCGTCCATCGTCACGCCGCGGGCCTTGACCACCCCGCCATCCAGCGCGGTGGCCCGGTCGGTATCATGGATGCCGGGAAGCAGGTTGTTGATCGTCACGCCATGGGGCGCGACCTGCCGCGCGGTGCCGCCGACAAAGCCGGTCAGCCCCGCCCGGGCGGCATTGGACAGGCCCAGCTGCGGGATCGGCGCCTTGACCGATTGCGAGGTGATGTTGACCACCCGCCCCCAGCCCTTTTCGATCATCGCCGGCAGGCAGGCCTGCATCAGCGCGATCGGCGTCAGCATGTTGGCATCCAGTGCCTTGATGAAATCGTCGCGGCTCCAGTCGCTCCAGATACCGGGCGGGGGGCCGCCGGCGTTGGTGACCAGAATGTCAAAGGGGCCATGGGCCAGCACTGCCGCGCGCCCGGCCTCGGTGGTGATGTCGCCGGCCACCGCAATCACGCTCACACCATGCGCCGCCCGGATCGCCGCCGCGTTCGCCTCCAGCGCCTCGGCCCCGCGCGCGTTCAGCACCAGATCCACGCCCGCCCCGGCCAGCGCCTCGGCACAGCCCCGCCCCAGCCCCTTGGAGGCCGCCGCGACCAAAGCCCGTTTGCCGCGAATGCCCAGATCCATCGCCCAATCCCCTGTCCTGTTTCCAGCCAAAGCTTAGCAGGCCAAAAATCCGCCGCAATAGCATGGCAGACCGGCGCCATCCGGGCTTGAGCCAGCCGCGCCCATCGCCTAAGGCTCGGCCCGCATCTGAACAGGCCGCGCCCGACATGACGCCAGACGATCCCGCTTCCCTTCCCGGCCAGGCCTGTCAGGTTCTGGCGGCCGATGATATCTATGTCTGCCACGGGGCAAATCAGGACGACGGACTGATGGGGCCCGATCAGGTTTGCCTTGGCGACATCTACATGCTGGAGGACGACCACCAGCCACAGCGCCTGATCGTGACGCGGCAAGAGGGCGCGGGTCAGCGGGTGGGGGAAGGGTCGGCCGTGGGCCGGGCCGGCGACGCCATCCGGCTAGAGGCGCGCTATACGCTGATGGGCGACGAGGGCGACCGGGTCGAGCTTTTGTTGCTGGCCCTGCCCGATGGCAGCCGCTTTGCCCTGCCGCTGTCGCCGATGGCGGCGGGCACCGAATATGCGCTGCTGAAAGTCGACGAGGCCCCCGCCGACAGCGGTCTGTCCGACCTTCTGTGCATTTCCTTTGCCCGGGGCACCATGATCACCCTCGCCTCGGGTGCGCAGCGCGCCATCGAGGATCTGCGCCCCGGCGAGCAGGTGCTTACGCGGGATCATGGCGCCCAACCGATCCGCTGGATCGGGCGCGCCACGCTCAAGGCCGTGGGGCCTTTCGCGCCGGTGGTCATCACGGCGGGCACGCTGGGCAATGCGGGCGATCTGATCGTCAGCCAGCACCACCGGATGTTCCTCTATCAGCGCGAGCGGCGGGCCGGCATGGCCACCTCGGAACTTCTGGTGCAAGCCAGACACCTGATTGACGGCGAACGGGTTTTCCTGCGCGAGGGCGGCTTTGTCGATTACCTCAGCCTCGTCTTTGACCGCCACGAGATCATCTATGCCGAAGGTGTGCCGGCCGAAAGCCTGATGGTGAACGATGCCACCGTGAACCGCCTTCCGGCCGAACTTTCCGCCGATGTTAAGACCCGCTTTCCCGGCCTGAAACAGGTGCAGCATTTCGGCACCGAGGCGGGGCGGCAATTTCTGGCCGAAGTCGGGCCGCAGACGCTGTTCCACAGCCCCCGGAACCGCCGCGGGGCAGGCAAGGCGCCGTCGCGGCCCTGACCGCCGCCTTGCCTTCTTCCTTGCGAAAAAGCCCCTCGCGGGCTATGTGGCCGGCCATGACCAATGCGCCCACCCTCCCGCCCGAAATCGCCCGCCGCCGGACCTTTGCGATCATCTCGCACCCCGACGCCGGCAAGACCACGCTGACCGAAAAGTTCCTGCTGTTCGGGGGCGCGATCCAGATGGCAGGCCAGGTCCGCGCCAAGGGCGAGGCCCGGCGCACGCGGTCGGACTTCATGAAGATCGAGGCGGATCGGGGCATCTCGGTGTCCGCCTCGGCCATGTCCTTCGACTTTCGCGAATATCGCTTCAACCTGGTCGACACCCCCGGCCACAGCGATTTTTCCGAAGACACCTACCGCACGCTGACGGCCGTGGATGCCGCGATCATGGTGATCGACGGGGCGAAGGGCGTGGAAAGCCAGACGCAAAAGCTGTTCGAGGTCTGCCGTCTGCGCGATCTGCCGATCCTGACCTTCTGTAACAAGATGGACCGCGAGAGCCGCGATACCTTTGATATCATCGACGAGATTCAGGAAAATCTGGCTATCGACGTGACCCCCGCCAGCTGGCCCATCGGGGTCGGGCGCGATTTCATCGGCGCCTATGACCTGCTGCACGACCGGCTGGAGATCATGGACCGCGCCGACCGCAACAAGGTGGCGGAATCGATCAGGATTTCCGGGCCGGACGATCCGAAACTGGCCGAACACGTTCCCGCCGACCTTTTGAAGAAGTTCCGCGAAGAGATTGAAATGGCGCGCGAACTTCTGCCCGCCTTCGACCGTGCCTCGTTCCTGAACGGCTCTTTGACGCCGATCTGGTTCGGCTCGGCCATCAACTCCTTCGGCGTGAAGGAGCTGATGGATGGCATGGGCGAATTCGGCCCTGCTCCGCAGCCGCAAAAGGCCGCCGAGCGGCAGATTTCTGCCGACGAGAAGGCCGTCGCAGGCTTTGTGTTCAAGGTGCAGGCCAACATGGATGCCAAGCACCGCGACCGCGTGGCCTTCGTGCGCCTTGCCTCGGGGCATTTCGAACGCGGCATGAAGCTGACCCATGTGCGCACCAAAAAGCCGATGGCGATTGCCAACCCGGTGATGTTCCTTGCCGCCGACCGCGAACTGGCCGAAGAGGCCTGGGCGGGTGACATCATCGGCATCCCGAACCACGGCCAGCTGCGCATCGGCGATGCGCTGACCGAAGGCGAGATGCTGCATTTCACCGGCATCCCCTCGTTCGCGCCGGAACTTCTGTCGGGCGTGCGCGCGCTGGACCCGATGAAGGCCAAGCATCTGGAAAAGGCGCTGTTCCAATTCGCCGAAGAGGGTGCGGCCAAGGTGTTCAAGCCGATGATCGGCTCGGGCTATATCGTGGGCGTCGTCGGGCAGTTGCAGTTCGAGGTTCTGGCCAGCCGGATCGAGCAGGAATATTCCCTGCCCGTGCGGTTTGAACCCAGCCAGTTCACCTCCGCCCGCTGGGTGTCGGGGCCGAAGGACGAGATGGAAAAGATGGTGAACGTCAACAAGGGCCATATCGCGCTGGACAGCGACGGCGACACCGTGTTCCTGACCCGCCTGAAATGGGACATCGACCGGATCGAGCGCGATTATCCCAAGCTGAAGCTGACGGCGACGAAGGAGATGATGGTCTGACGCTCTCCTCGGGCGCGCAAGGCGCTTCTCGTCGAGGGCGCCCCCCGAGGGCGTCGGGCCTATGATCCACCATGGCCCTGCCCCTGCATGAACTCGCCGCCCTTGGAACCGCCACCTGCTGGGCCACCACCGGGCTGATTGCGGCCGATGCGGTGCGGGCGTTGGGGCCGTTCTGGTTCAACCTGCTGCGGCAGGGTTTTGTTACCCTGCTGCTGGCGCTGATCCTGACAGCAAGTGGCGGCTGGCACGGGCTGGACCTGACAACCGGGATTGTTCTGGCGCTGTCGGGCGTGGTGGGCATCCTTTTGGGCGACACGTTCAACTTTGCCGCCGTGGCGCGTCTGGGGCCGCGGCGGGCCGGGGCGATCTTTGCTCTGAACGCCCCGATGGCCGCGGTGATGGGCTGGGCCTTTCTGGGCGAGGCCCTGCCGCTGCAGGCGGTGCTGGGCATCGCGGTCACCGCCGGCGGCGTGGCGATTGCCATTCTGGGCCGCCCCCGCGCCGATGCCCACCGGCTGGAGACGCTGCAGGGCAGGCTGTTCGCCGGGGTGCTCCTGGGCCTTGCTGCGGCGGCCGGGCAGGCCGGCGGCAGCCTGATCGCCCGGCCCGTGATGGCGGCGGGGCTGGACCCCTATCTTGCCTCGCTGTTCCGGGTGGGGGCCTCGGGCCTTGCCATGGGCCTGATTGCCACGCTTCCCCTTGCGCCCACCCTGCCCCGGCCCGTCTCGCGCCTGACGCTGGGTTTGACAGCCGCGACGGCGATCATCGGGCTTTTGATTGGGATGACGCTGTTTCTTTACGCCCTGCAAGGCAGCCAGACCGGAATCATCGCGACACTCTCGGCCACTTCGCCGGTCATCATCCTGCCGCTTCTGTGGCTGCGCACGGGGCAAAGGCCGACACTCCTCAGCTTTGCCGGCGGGTTGATGGCGGTTCTTGGCCTTGGCCTGATCTTCACGCGCTGAGCCAAGGCGCTGACAAGTTTTTCTTGTCTATTCGCAAAACTTCTTGGCCGAAAAAATTCGCGCTGCACTCTGCAGCGTCTTGATGGCAGTCTGCCAAATCCTGCCACCACAAGGCGCGCAAATCGCCGAATTCATATATAATATTGCCATTTTTGCCGTCATATCACCAGAATTTCCGGCTTTTTGCCGGTCTTGCACGCCTGCCAGCAGTTTGGCCAAGTGGGGAAAACCACGCGCGCCTTGCGCCAGATCACTCGATGAGGCCCCCATGACCCTGACTGCCGAAACCACCGCCCTCTTGTCGCGCCTTGGCGTCACGCTGGCCGCGGGCAGCCTGCCCGCCCATTCGCCGATCACCGGCGAGCAGCTTGCCTCCATCGCCGAACACAGCCCCGCCGACGCCGCAGGCGCCATAGAAGCCGCCAAAGCCGCCTACCTGAAATGGCGCAACGTGCCTGCGCCGAAGCGCGGCGAGCTGGTGCGCCTGTGGGCCGAAGAGCTGCGCGCCCACAAGGCCGACCTGGGCCGTCTGGTGTCGATCGAGGTGGGCAAGGTCGTGTCGGAAGGTGCGGGCGAAGTCCAGGAGATGATCGACATCTGTGACTTTGCCGTCGGCCTGTCGCGGCAGCTCTACGGCTATACCATCGCCTCCGAGCGCCCGGACCACCGCATGATGGAAACCTGGCATCCCCTGGGGGTGGTGGGGGTGATCTCGGCCTTCAACTTTCCGGTGGCGGTCTGGTCGTGGAACACGGCGCTGGCGCTGGTATGCGGCAATGCTGTGGTGTGGAAACCTTCGGAAAAGGCCAGCCTTTCGG
Source organism: Paracoccaceae bacterium (assembly GCA_023254015.1). GTDB lineage: Bacteria > Pseudomonadota > Alphaproteobacteria > Rhodobacterales > Rhodobacteraceae > Tabrizicola_A. The sequence continues at coordinate 1,679 of JALQYS010000348.1, read as the reverse complement.
CGCTGGCCGCCCACGCGATGCTGGAGCGCGCGATCCAGCGCTTCAACGCGGCTGGTGGCGATGCGCCCAAGGGGCTGAATGGCCTTCTGATCGGCGGCCGCGCCTTGGGTGAGGCGCTGGTGGACAGCCCCAAGGTGGCGCTGGTTTCGGCCACCGGGTCCACCCGGATGGGCCGCGAAGTGGGCCCGAAGGTGGCCGCACGCTTTGGCCGGTCGCTGCTGGAACTGGGCGGCAACAACGCCGCCATCGTCTCGCCCACCGCGAACCTGGACCTGACGCTGCGCGGCGTGGCCTTTGCCGCCATGGGCACGGCGGGTCAGCGCTGCACCACGCTGCGGCGGCTGTTCCTGCACGACAGCATCTATGACGCCTTCCTGCCCCGCCTGAAGGCCGCCTATGCCAGCGTCAAGGTCGGCAACCCGCTGGAACAGGGCGTGCTGGTCGGCCCGCTGATTGACAAGGCGGCGCTGGACGCGATGCAGAACGCGCTGGATCAGGCCCGCGCCGCAGGTGGCACTGTCCACGGCGGCGAGGTGGTGCAGGCCGCCGGCGGCGCCTATGCCCGCCCCGCACTGGTGGAAATGCCCGACCAGACCGGCCCCGTCTTGCACGAAACCTTCGCCCCCATCCTTTATGTGATGAAATACAGTGACTTCGACGCAGTGCTGGAAAAGCACAACGCCGTGCCGCAAGGCCTGTCCTCGTCGATCTTCACCAATGACATGCGCGAGGCCGAAACCTTCCTGTCGGCCCGGGGCAGCGATTGCGGTATCGCCAATGTCAACATAGGGCCCTCGGGCGCCGAGATCGGCGGCGCCTTTGGCGGTGAAAAGGAAACCGGCGGCGGGCGGGAAAGCGGCTCGGACGCATGGAAGGCCTATATGCGCCGGGCGACCAACACGCTGAACTATGGCTCTACCCTGCCCCTGGCCCAAGGCGTGACCTTCGACATCGGCTGACCCAACCCGACCGCCCGGCCCCACGGCCGGGCGGTTTGCTTGACGTTGAAGGGATTTTGCGATAACGGATCAAGCGTGGAGCACTGGCTCCAAGACGCCGGGGCGCCCGGAAGCATGCGTCCCACCTTTCCCTTGCGGGCCGATCCCGCAATATCAGGACGCTAATGACCAAATTTTCTGACCTTGCGCTGGATCCGCGCGTTCTTCAGGCCATCACCGAGGCCGGATACGAAACCCCCACACCCATTCAGGCCCAGGCCATCCCTCATGCCCTGGCCGGGCGCGACGTTCTGGGCATCGCCCAGACCGGCACCGGCAAGACGGCCAGCTTCTCGCTGCCGATGATCACGCTTCTGGGTCAGGGCCGCGCCCGCGCCCGGATGCCGCGCAGCCTTGTGCTGTGCCCCACGCGCGAACTGGCCGCGCAGGTGGCCGAGAACTTCGACACCTATGCCAAGCACACCAAGCTGACCAAGGCCCTCTTGATCGGCGGCGTGTCCTTTGGCGAACAGGACAAGCTGATTGACCGCGGCGTTGACGTGCTGATCGCCACGCCGGGCCGCCTGCTGGAGAATGTACTGATCGACCAGCACCGCACCACGCTGCGACGTTGCCCCGGTCATGTAGAAGGCCGGGTTCTCGAACTCGAATGTGCCTGTCGTGGCGCTGCCGAGCGGGTCGCTGGTAAGGGTAATTTGGGACATGGTCGCTCCGTTACAG
>JALQYS010000320.1 GCA_023254015.1 Paracoccaceae bacterium | reverse complement strand
TCGGGGGCGGCGGCGATCATGCTGGCGCAGCTGTGGCTGGGCGCGCGCGCGCGCCGGTTGCTGGGCGGGCAGACCGGCGATGTGCTGGGCGCGGCGCAGGTCGTGGCCGAGATTGCCGGTCTGGCGGTGGCCACCGCGCTTATGGCATGAAAACGGCGGCCCAAAGGCCGCCGTTACACGATTTTTCGTCGAAAAATCAGGCGGCGCGGCTGGTCAGCACATCGCCGACCTTGCGCTGTGCGCCGGCCTCATCCACGCCCGAGACCGCGGCGACTTCGCGGGTCAGACGCTCCAGCGCGGCTTCGTAAAGCTGACGCTCGGAATAGGACTGCTCGCGCTGGTCATCGCTGCGGTGCAGGTCACGAACCACCTCGGCAATCGCCATCAGATCGCCCGAGTTGATCTTCTGTTCATATTCCTGCGCCCGGCGCGACCACATGGCGCGCTTGACCTTGGCCTTGCCTTTCAGCGTGTCCAGCGCCTTGGACACCACATCAGGGGCCGAGAGGGCACGCATGCCGATCTCGGTCGCCTTGTGGGTGGGCACGCGAAGGGTCATCTTGTCCTTCTCGAAGGAAATCACGAAAAGTTCCAGATGGATTCCGGCGATTTCCTGTTCCTCGATCGAGATGATCTTGCCCACGCCATGCGCAGGATACACCACGAACTCGTTCGGGCGGAAATCGGGCTTCTTCGATTTGGTCATTCTTGCTTGCATCCTCGGCAGGAGGCCAGTTCCGGCAACATGCCGTCCGATCCAAGGCCAACCCGGATTCAGGACTTCACGCGACAGGAATTCCGTCTCAGGCGAGCAGACCTGAGGCGCAGGCAGGCATCCGTGTTGTTTGTGACGATTGTATAACACAAAATTTCACTGATTCCAACTGCCGTGATTCGGGGGAGACCCCCACCAAGGCATTGGAATCAGATGAATTTTATCAAGCAACTGCGATTTGGCGCGAATTTCGCCCGAATCGATGCTGCAAGCGCAGCATCAGCCGCCCTCGCCCGGCGCCTCGGAGAAATACTTCTCCAGCTTGCCCGTCTCGCCGTCGCGCTCTTCATGGCCCGGCAAAGGATCGCGCTTGGTGGTGATGACCGGCCACAAGAGCGCATATTTGCGGTTGAACGACACCCATTTGTCCATGTCCGGCTCGGTATCGGGGCGGATGGCATCGGCGGGGCATTCGGGTTCGCAGACGCCGCAGTCAATGCATTCATCGGGGTGGATCACCAGCGTATTCTCACCCTCATAGAAGCAGTCCACCGGACAGACTTCGACGCAGTCGGTGTATTTGCAAGCGATGCAGTTGTCGGTCACGACATAGGTCATGGCACACCCCGTATGGTTGGTTGCCCGCTGTTTATGTCAGCAGGCCGGATCATTCAAGCCGATGCGTCTTGCCCGGCTGCGTCAAGATCGACGTAAAGGGTCTGCGCCTCGGTCGCCGGGCCACGGCGTTCGGACAGGGCCAGGATGCGCACAACGCGGATGCGCGCGCCCTGCGGGAAGGTCAGCACGTCGCCCACCCCCACGGCATGGCCGGGTTTCAGGCACCTTTGGGCGTTGATGCGCATATGACCGGACTCGACACAGTCCTGCGCCAATTCACGCGATTTGAAAAAGCGGGCGTGAAACAGCCATTTGTCCAGCCGAAGTTTCGGCTGGACGCCGGGGGGCTGCCTGCCCGAAGGCCCCGCCAATCAGAGCTTGCCCTTCAGTGCCATCAGCGCGGCGAAGGGGTTGTCGGGGTCGATCGGCTTTTCGGGGCGCGGCGGGCGGGCCTCGAAAGACTTTTGCCGGTCATCGCGGTTCGGTTTGCCGCCCTTGCGGTCGCCACGATCACCATGGGGCTTGCCTTCGGGCTTGCCGTGGCGGCGTTCGCCCTGCGGACGGTCGGGCCGACCTTCCGGCTTGCCCTCGCCCTCGGCGCGGGCCGGACGGTCGCCACGCGGCTTGCGGTCGCCACGATCACCACGGGGCGCGTCGCCTTCCTTGCGCGGGCCACGGTCCCCGCGCGGGGCGCCTTCGGGACGCGGGCCCCGTTCGGGGCGCTGGAAGCGCGGCTTCGGCGCCCAGGTGAAGGTGTAGAACACCTCCATCTCGGGGGCTGCAGCCTCGCCCTCGGCGGCGGGTTCCTCGACACGGACAAAGGCCGATTCTTCTTCGGTGATCGGGTTCACCGGGGCGTTCGGATCCACCTCGACCGGCACCAGCACCGGCGCGGCCTTGACCTTGGGCCGCTCGGCCTTTTCGGCCTTGTAGCCAAGGCCCCCCATCAGGTCGGAGAACTGTTCCAGCGTCATGCCGGTGATCGACAGCATGTCGGGCGTCGCCTCGAACCCGGCCTTGGTGTCTTTCTGGCGCAGGATGTCGGCTAGACGTTCCAGCATGTCGATGCGGATCGCCCGTGCCCCGGCGGGGTGATAGCCGGCCAGGGTGTAGTGCATCTTGGGCACGTCGGGGATGTTCGGAATGGTCACGAGACCAGGCGGCGGGCTTTCGGGGAATTCGCCCAAGCCGTTCCACAAGGACCACAGGACCAGCCGCAGCCGGGTCGGCGCGGGTTTCAGAAGGGCGGGCAGGAAGACGGTATACTGGCCAAAGCGCACGCCATGCTTGCGCAGCGCGCTGCGGGTGTCCTGATCCAGCTCCTTCACCTCGGCGGCGATGGCGGCGCGGTCGATCACGCCCAGACCTTCGGCCAGGCGGAAGGCAAAGCCCTTGGCCAGCCCCTGCAAGCCCTCATCCCGGCCCATGGCAAGAAGCG
>JALQYS010000316.1 GCA_023254015.1 Paracoccaceae bacterium | reverse complement strand
CGGCCGAAAATCCCGCAAGAAGGCCGTCAAGTACGACAAGCGGCGTTACAAACGGCGCAACCGCATCGAGATCATGTTCGGCCGCCTGAAGGATTGGCGGCGCGTCGCCACCCGATACGACCGCTGCCCGGAAACCTTCTTGTGTGGATGCCGCTCGGTATGCAAGGACATTATGAACCTCTGAACCTGTGATCGAGTGCGCGCTTGTGTCAGGCCTTTGTGTGCGGCTCTTCTCAAGCGCCGCTGGCCAGGATGGAGATCCGCGGGCAGGTTCCAACACTTCTCACCGGGCTCGAAGCCCTACACGTCTCGCTGGTTTTCCCCGCCCCGATCTGGTCGATCAGTTGTCCATTCGGCTCATGCCTTCCTCACATTCCCGGCTTCCGGCCTTGATTTTGGCGTGTGTTGTCAGGTCACGCCGCCACCAAAGCCGGAACTCGGTAACTTTCGTTTTTCGTCAGCATCGCCCAGATCTGACGCGCCATCTTGTTGGCCAGCGCGATGGCGACGAGAATGCGGGGTTTTCGGCGGATCAATTTGCCCAGCCAGGTATCCTCGGGCACGCCGCGCCTGCAGGCTCCGACCATCGCAGCCATCGCGCCAGTGATCAGCAACCTGCGAATGTCGTGCTGTCCCGCCTTTGATATGCGTCCAAGCCGGGTTCTGCCGCCACTTGAAGCCTGCCGTGGTACCAACCCCAGCCAGGCCGCAAAATCTCTCCCTCGTTCGAAGCTCTCCATCGGGGGGGCGAATGCTTCGATTGCCAATGCCGTAATCGGTCCGACGCCGGGCATCGTCTGCAGGGTTTGGGCTGCACCGCCTTCTTCTTTGCCTAGATCAGAGATCTGCTTGTTCAGGCGGTCGAGGTGCCTAGACAGATTATCGACCTGTTCCAGCAGGCCATGGCAGGCAAGACGCGCCGTATCGGGCAGATCGCTGGCCGCATCGGCTACGACTTCTGCCAGCTCTGGAAGGTGCTGCGGCCCGACCGGGGCGATGTAGCCGAATTCATAGAGGTGTGATCGCAGAGCGTTGATGAGTTCGATCCGCTGGGCCACCAACTTTTGCCGGATCCGGAATACGACAGCACGGGCCTGCTGCTCGGCAGTCTTGGGTTCGACAAACCGCATGCCGGGACGAGTGGCCGCCTCCACGATTGCCTCGGCGTCGGCAGCGTCATTCTTCTGGCGCTTGACGTAAGGCGTGACATAGTGCGGCGCGATCAATCGCACCCTATGCCCGGCGCGCGACAGCTCTCGCGCCCAGAAATGCCCGCCAAGACAGGCCTCCATGGCAACCTCACAGGGGGGATGCGCGGTCATGAAGCGGATGAATTGTGGCCTCGACAGCTTCTTGCGGAAAACCACAGACCCGTCCGCCGCCGCCCCGTGCAACTGGAACACGTTCTTTGCGAGATCGATCCCGATTATGGTAACTTCCTTCATGGATGCCCTCTCTTTTCCCTTGTGAGTCCAACACCACAAGCTTGGCGCATTGCGACGCCGTCGGGGAGAGCGGCATCCACCCCATCTTCTCTGCTATCATGCTTGCCGCAACCGTCTTGTTCTGGCTGTGAAATTCAATGAATCTGGACCCTAGGGTCCCTCAGCGTAGACAGGATTGAGTTCCGGGACGGGATCCGTCAACTTCAAACCGCCGCCTGTTCAAGCATCACCAGCTTTCGCGTATAACTCTGCCCGGATTTACCACCCGTTGTTCACCTCGATCGCGTAAACCGGCGACATGCTGGATGTGCGGCTGCGGGCGGGCAATGTCGGCACCGCCGACGGCGCCCTCGATGTGATCCTCGACGTGGTCGACCGCGCCCGAAAGAGCTTTTGTGACGTCGCCATGGTGCGGATCGATGCGGGCTTCCCCTCGGCGGGGCTGCCGGCCGGTTTGGAAGCGCGGGGCATCGACTACGTCTCGCAGCTGCGCGCCAACCCGGTGCTGGACCGGCTGGCCGAACCCCACATGGTCCTCCCGGTAGGCCGCAGACCTGTGCTGCCGAGGACCTAGCTGCGCGAGTTGCGCGACAAGGCCGACAGTTGGGACAAACCGAGGAGGGTAACTGCAAGGGAAACCGGACAGACACATTTTTTCTAAATCCCAGACCGGCATACGAGCCCGCCCCCTCAGAGCGGGTTCACCGTGAAGGCCGGCATCGGTGCGCCCTCGGCCTGGGCCTTCAGGAAGGCCCGGCCGCAATCCAGCGCCTCGCGGATGGTCACATCCATGTCGAGATAGCGGTAAGTGCCCAGACGGCCGACGAAGGTCACGTTCGGCTCGGCCATTGCCAGATCGACGTAATCGGCCAGAAGTTCTTCGACGCCCGCGGCGCAGGGCAGGAACAGTTGCAGTGAGTTCACGATGGGGTTCTTACAGCGCTTTGCGCAGGTTGGCCGGGGCGATCTTGAGCGCCTCGCGGTATTTGGCCACGGTG
>JALQYS010000313.1 GCA_023254015.1 Paracoccaceae bacterium | reverse complement strand
GAAGCGCATCTGATAGTTTTCGATGACCTTCGGCACGGTGTATCCCGGCGACGTCCAGTTGCCAAAGCGCGCCACGTCAAAGCCGCGCGGGTCGCGTTCGACCTCGCCTTCGATCATCCACTGCGCGAGCGCCAGACCCATGCCGCCGCCCTGAGAGAAGCCCGCCATCACGGCGCAGGCCGACCAGTAGTTGCGCAGGCCCGGCACCGGGCCGATCAGCGGGTTGCCATCGGGGGCGAAGGTAAAGGGCCCGTGGATCACCCGCTTGACGCCCGAACGTTCCAGCACCGGGAAGCGGCGGTAGGCGAAGTTGACCGAGTCTTCGATCTTGTCGAACTGCTCGTTCAAGAGTTCATGGCCGAAATCCCAGGGCGTGCCGTCAACCGACCAGGGCTCGCAGGGCTTTTCGTAGAAGCCGATGCACAGGCCGCGGCCTTCCTGGCGCAGATAGCTTTCGCCGCCCGGGTCCATCACATGCGGGAATTCGCGGCCCGATTTCAGGATGTCCATGATTTCGGGAATGTCGTCGGTCACCAGATACTGGTGGGCCATCGGCAGCAGCGGCAGGTAAACCCCCGCCATCGCACCGATTTCCCGCGCCCAAAGGCCGCCGGCGTTCACCAGATGCTCGCAGGTGACGGTGCCCTTTTCGGTGACCACATCCCAGCCGCCATCGGCGCGCTGGGTGGTGGCCAGAACCCGGTTGTGCAGCACGATTTCCGCCCCGCCCATGCGGGCCGCCTTGGCATAGGCGTGCGTGGTGCCCGAGGGGTCAAGATGGCCATCCAGCGGGTCGTAAAGCGCGCCGATGATGCCCTCAAGGTTCACCATGCCGTCGGTCAGCTTGGCGATCTCGTCATGGCCGATGATCTCGGTGTCCAGCCCCATGTAGCGGTGCTTGGCGCGTTCGGCCTTCAGCTGTTCGAACCGCGCCGCGTTGTCGGCCAGCGTGATGCCGCCCACATGGTGCAGCCCGCAGGACATGCCGGTGATCTCTTCCAGCTCTTTGTAAAGCCGGATTGTATAGCCCTGCAGCGCCGCCATGTTGGTGTCGCCGTTCAGCGTGTGAAAGCCTCCGGCCGCGTGCCAGGTGGAGCCGGAGGTCAGTTCCGACCGTTCGATCAACATGACGTCGGACCAGCCAAGCTTGGTCAGGTGGTCAAGCACCGAGCAGCCGACGACACCGCCGCCGATCACCACCACGCGGGCATGGGATTTCATCTGGGGACTCCCTAGTTGGATTGCTTTGCACAATGGCGGGCGCGCGACAGGTAGGCATGTATCTTTGCGACATGAAATGTCGCAAAGATGGGCTCTCTGGCGAGTCACAACCCTTGCGAGCCGGGCGCGGACTGCTAGTCTGAAAGGACAGACAAAACGCAATTCCGCGCGATACAGGGTGATTTAAGAATGACGACCTTTCGCTGGTTTGATGGAAACCTTGGGTTTTACGATTACAACATGCTGGCGAGCTATGACAAAGTCAGCCACTCTGCGACGCAGGTCGTCTACCGGTCAACATTTGACGATTCTGGCGCTTATGATCCCTTCCGGATCCAGTTCAACATCGCCGGTGGCGAGCTGTGGGACGATCCGGCCGGCGGTGGCACGAGCCATGTTGCCGGAACGATCACCGGCATCACCTATTTCAACAACGCCGGGACCAAGATTGCCGAGGTCACGGGGCTGACCGCGAATGCTCCGGCCGCCTTCAGCCTGTTGACCAACCATTATGATCCCGAGGTCGCCAACACCAACTTCTGGAACTATGTGCGCGCCGTCAATCCGCAGGGCGCGCTGTTCATCGGCTCTGATGCGTCGGGCCGTGCCGATCTGGAAGGATACGATTTCAGGCCGTTTGAACTTGGCGACGACATCACCACGACAACCGGCAATGATACCGTGCAGGCCGGGGGCGACAACGATTACATCTCTGACATGGGCGGCGTTGACGTTTACAACGGCGGGACCGGGGCGGCCGATCTTGTTTCCTATCATGTCTGGCGGTCTATCCAGCTTGTGCCGCAAACCGGGATCGTGGCCGATCTGGCCGCGGGCACAGTGACGGGGCCGGACGGCAAGGTGGATCAGCTGACCAGCATCGAGGGCCTGCGCGGGACGCATTTCGCCGATGTGATCCGCGGGTCGGCGGCGAAGAACTTCCTCATCGGCGGCGCGGGCGGTGACATACTCGACGGGCGCGGCGGGTTTGACGAGGTTTTCTATGCTTGGGACCTCGGGCGCGGCATCCGGGTCGACATGGGCAAAGGCACGGTGCGCGACGGGTTCGGCGGGCTGGACCGGCTGTTCTCGATTGAATCGGTGGTCGGCACATCCAGAAACGACCGCTTTGTCGATGCCGCCGGGGCGCAGCGATTCAACGGCGAGCATGGCAATGATGTCTTCAGCCTGTCGCGCGGCAATGACACGGTGACCGGCGGTTTCGGGGAGGATACGTTCAAATTCCTTGGCCGCGATTTCGGCACGGATCGGATCATGGATTTCGAAAAGGGGGCTGACGTGATCCACCTGACCGGGGTCAGCACGCAAGAGGATATGGCGATCTCGAAAAGCAACGGCAATCTGGTGATCACGGTTGGCACCTCGAAGGTCATTCTGGTGGATCTGGCCGGGCTGGTGCTGGACCCGTCGGATTTCATCTTTGGCTGAGGCCCGGGGGGCGTGCCAAAGAAAAAGGGCCGGGAGAGTTCCCGGCCCTTCCGATTTGAGGCCCCTTCACTTTTCGGGGATCAGACCCCTTGGCGCAAAGCGCAGGACCAGAAGCAGCACCAGCCCCAGCGTCACAAGCCGCATGTGCTGGGCGCTGTCGATCAGATGGGTTTTCAGATCGCCCGGCGGCAGGGCTGCGGTCAGATAGCCCATGAGGTTCGGACCAAGGTATTCCACCGCCAGCCACAGCCAGCCCAGAAGAAGCCCGCCCAGAACCGCGCCCCAGTTGTTGCCCGACCCGCCGACAATCACCATCACCCAGATCAGGAAGGTAAAGCGCAGCGGCGAATAGACGCCCGGCACCAGCTGCCCCTCCATCGAGGTCAGCATCGCCCCCGCAAGCCCCACCACGGCCGAGCCGATGATGAAGATCTGCAGATGCCGCTTGGTCACGTTCTTGCCCATGGCGCTGGCCGCGATCTCATTGTCGCGGATGGCGCGCATCATCCGGCCCCAGGGGCTGTTCAAAGCGCGTTCCGACAGCCAGATGATCGCCAGCAGCACCGCGCCGAAAATCGCCAGATACAGAAGTTTGACATAGATCGTCGAAGCGGTGATCGGGTCCATCCCCCAGCCGGTCACACGGGCGACGAACTCGGGGTCTGCTTGCAGGTCAACCTCGTAGGGCACGGGCCAGGGCCGGGGCAGGCCGGTGATGTTCTTCACCCCGCGTGCCAGCCAATCCTCGGATTTCAGCACCACGACGATGATCTCGGCAATGCCAAGGGTAGCGATCGACAGATAGTCCGACCGCAGGCCAAGCGCAACCTTGCCGATCACCCAGGCCGCCAGACCGGCGACCAGCGCGCCGACTGGCCAGGCCAGGAGCGAGGGCAGGCCAAAGCCGCCGATATTGCCATAGGTGGCCGGGTTGAAGGCCTCGACCGCCGTCACACCGGCATCGAACACCGCGCGATAGAGGAAAAACCCCGCCACGACGACCGCCGTCACCAGCAGCGTCCGCAGACGGCCCGGCTGCATCGCCCGATAGATCAGCGTGGCCGCCACGATCACAGCCACCCCCAGCGCCAGACCGCCAAGGATCGACCAGCCGCCGGCGGCAAAGGCCTCGGGCACGGGCTGGGCCGAGACGATCACAACGGCCAGACCGCCAAGCGCGACCGAGCCGACGATGCCGGTGGAAAAGAGGCCGGCATAGCCCCATTGCATGTTCAC
>JALQYS010000178.1 GCA_023254015.1 Paracoccaceae bacterium | reverse complement strand
GGCGGACCTGGAGTCAACAAAGGAGTCGCGATGAGCCTCAAGCACAAGGCCATCGACAACATATCTACCGATCTCAACGCGACAGACGAAAACGCCTTTCTGACGAAGACTGGATACGGAAACCTATCGGACTTCGGCCCGAACTTTGTGCGCCGGTAATCCTGAATCTGACCTTCCAGCTTTTCGATCAATGCCTGCAGTTCGGTGATGAAGCCGTCCTTTTCGGCCACCACCGCCTGCTCATGCTGGCGTGCCGCACGCTCGACCGAGAGCTCGAACTGCATCGCCGCAAAGGCCTTCACCACCTCGGGCGGCAGGTCTGGGAACAGGCTGAGATCGAAGGGTTGCGACATGCGCTTTCCTACCCGATCCGGGAAGAAAAGCCCAATAAAACAGCGCCAAAATCCGCCGCCGAGTCAACCTGCCGCAGTCGGCGCCTGCACCTGGAGCGCAACGGTTCGGCGCCAATCCAAGCCTTCGACCAAAGCTTCCGCCTGCGCCCGAGAAACACGAACGACCCCGTCGTGAACCTTCGGCCAGGCGAAGCTGCCTTCTTCTAGGACCTTGTAGGTCACCACCATGCCCGTGCCGTCCCATACAAGGCACTTCAACCGGTCACCGCGCTTGGACCGGAATATCACCGTTACCCCGGAATGCGGATCAAGCTTCAACTCAGTTTGCACCATCAAGGCCAAAGCCTGATGCCCGCAGCGAAAGTCCACTGGCTTTGTCGCAATCAGGATCGGCAACCGCTGACCCGCGACAATCATGCCGCCCCCCGCAGTGCAAGCACCAGCGCCGCCGCCCGATCAATCGGAACATCGCCCGCGATCCGCACCACCATGCCCCCGTCTACCTCCACGGTCATGATGCCTGCCGTATCCGCAGATATATCGGCCGACCGCATCGAAACGGGCACAGCCTCCGGGTCGGGCATGACCGTCAAAGGCACAAACATCGGTTCCGGGATCTTGGGCGCAGCAATACCCGCCAAGACCGCGGCGGGCACAGCCAACAGACCCTGACGGGCATGACGGCGCCAGTCGGAAAGCTGGTGCGCAACAAGACCGTGGCGGCGCGCAACATCCACAACCCGGGCTCCGGGCTGAAAGCTTTCCGCCACAATCCGCGCCTTCACATGATCAGGCCAGCGGCGGTTCCCCTGCCGAGGTTCCACGACCTCGCAACGACCAACAAACCCATCCCCACCGTCCGCCATGCGCCCCCTCCTTCTGTCAAGGCAGATAGTCTCGCAGGCGCATCACTCAACGAAAATATGCGAAATCAATGGGTCAGAGACGCCGCATACGATATTCCCAAAGGCAGGCCAAGGCTTTTACAATCGCACGTCGCTGTCCGATGGACAGGAAGGATCGCAAGCGCTTGCCCTTGCTGCTGCCATGGATCGCATAGGCTTCGTCATAGATGTTGATGCCTATCTCGCGCTCAAAGAAGTCGGCGAAGGTGCTGTTTGAAAAGTCGAGGACGTAGCCTGAGCTCATCCCGAAAAGTTCATCGACGAGTTTTAACTCGACGGGTCGGAGCTGGTCCATTCATCCTCCGAAACCAAGACCTGCTAGGAAGGCGGAAATCACGTCGTTGACGCCTCGCTGCCGCAAAGCGCGTTGCTCACGGACCTCTGGGTCGGCTGTATCGCCCTCGATCTCAAACTGGGCTGCGGCAACTGGCCCCTCGCGAAGGTATCCTTCATCGGAATTGGGATCGCAGAAGCGCTTCTGAAGGATTGTAAGGGCTGACCCTATGGTTTCAGCATGCTTGCCAGCGAGTGCAGTTTGAAACTGCGCTATGGCACCGCCCACTCCGTCGTCGCCATGTTCGAGGCAGTAGACGAGGTCATGTGCGTCTTTGCCTTCCCTCCGATGGTCGAACGCGAAGGCCTTCAGGCATGTGAAAGACACAATGTTTGCATAAGGGATGCTCTCAGTTGCTCGGCCTTTCCCGCCGAGAAGGTCTGCCGTCACCTCCATCCGATCATGCAGTTCGAACACCAAGGAGGCGTGTGGGATGTTTACGGCCGATATGTTACCCTCGGTCGGCAGTTCTTGAAGTGCTCCGCCTTTTAAGCTTGGGTCGTCGGCAAGAAATTCCAGGATGACTGTGACGCCGTGCTCGGTCTTGGTCTTCCAGCGCCAATTGACCTTCGCACCCTTGTTATTCTCGGCACGTTCGAAACCCATGCGTTTGAGATTTTCTTCAAGGGTCCGATAAGCCTCGACATCGGCAAGTACAGCGAGATCGACAACAACATCGATATCTCCGGTGCCGGCATGAGCCGGTATTTCTGGCGGACGTGCTTTCACCAGGTAGCGCGGTGTCAGGCCGCCCACCAAGAAGACGGAATCACGCCAAGGGCCGAGGCTGCTGAACAAGGTCACCAAGACACGCTCGCAATCGCGGGTCACGTCAGGGCTGTAATCAACGAGATACTGCGGTTTGGTCATAGGTTATCCAATTTCTCGGCCCGCAGGTGTTGTGCGAGTTCTTTCGCCCGGCCTCCTGACTGCAATAGATCGAGGTAAGTCTGCAGCGGATCTGCGACCCACAGGCCACTTTTCCGCTCCCGAAATCTCAAGTCATCCTCTGACGCCGTTTCCTGGACGGCAAGATTCCAGCCTTCCCGGACCGGCCGCGCCTCGATGGCGTCCAGAACTGTTTTCGTGCCTTGTCCGGCGGGCAGACGACAGAAGACCTGTGAGACGGTCGACAAGAATGGTGCATGAATTTGTCCGGCGGTGACGCCAGTGAATTCATATGGGATGCCTTCCCGGTCGCAAGTCTGATCGATCCGCTCTTGCAGATTGGACAAGGCAGTGGAGCGTATATAGTAGTGCTTGACTACCGCAGGTTTCGTCGTTGTTTGATGGTTGGCCCAAGCATCCAGAAGCGCACGCGGATTTATCAAACGGCGCTCTTTTGACGGGCCGGATCCACGTGCTTCCACCCATTCGCGGCGTTCGATGCTGATCAGTGTCTCCGAAGCTGTTGCTGGTGACACTCCAGCTCGATCAGCGACCTGATGCACGCCGAACCAGCTGCCGCCAAACGTCCAGATTGCGTGCACGGCCTGGGCTCGGCGACCGCTGAATATGTTGGTAATGGAACGCTCGTGCTTACGCGACGTGGGTCGGTCGATGCGTATGTAAAGGCCTTGGGCAGCGATGAAGAGGCTGCCGCTGGAATCAAAGTGGCCAACGCGCTCTGCGCGGAGCAGTTCTCTTGCTCCTGGCGAGATGCTTTCGGCGGCCAGAACAGGGATGATCGGTCCTTCGTTGCGGCCCAGCTCGGCGAGATAGCTCCTGATTTGCCAGATCGCTTCGCGCGCGTCTCGGGGGTAAAGAGACCGCTTCACCTCGATGAGGAGCTTGTGGGGGTTTCCCTCATTGTAGAACTCGATCATGGCATCTGGATGATCTGTGCCCTGCAGATGCAGGATACGAGCTGGAGCACCGGTGGCGTCGCCAACGGCCTGCACCAACTCTTCGACGAGAGTCTCGACTGTTCGGTACTCCATCATCATTCCCTGCGCAGTGAATAACCGCTTTCTACCGTATATTTGCTAGAATGTCTATATTTGCTGCGCTGTGAAAATACCTAGATCTTCGTGAGTGCGTGGGCCTCCTAGCTCACCGAAGACATCACCTTCGTCGAGAGTGAAGATAACCATGGCACATCCCGGCAGGGCCGGGACCGGGCTCTGGTCGTGCCGACGGGAGCCTGTCAGGCAGTCTCCCCCCATTCGGGCGACGATCCCTTGCGCGACAGCCGGTCTGGCCGGAAGGAAAACGGTGCCGACACGTTCGGCGCTTCGACCTGATGCCAGGGATTTCCAGATGGCGGGCAGGCCCGCCTGTATTCATCTGTTGCAGCGTTCCGCTATTCCTTTCCGGCCTGAACCACGTCGATCTTTCGCGACTCGCGTGGCGGCGAGGCTGGCGAGCGGTGGGCATCCTCGGACGGGGCAGGGGCTCCTGATGAGGGTCAAAGCCCCATCCCCCGCTTCCATTCGCTGTCCTTGGCCTGATCCGTCTCTTTGACACTCAACCCCGATTTCCCATCAGGCTGGGGGGGTCGGCTACGCGGGCGTGCCGCCCTCGCGGATTCGGCCCCGAACAGAAAGGACTGGGCCAAACGCACGAGGGTGATTGCAGATCCGGTCAGACACTTCGGGCGCCTGTCGCGCGGGGGATGGTCCTCTGCCCTCAAAGATGGGAGCCGCCCCCATGTCTTGGAAGGATGCCACAGCTTACGCCGCCAGCCGGGCATCGTGGCTCTGCGGCATTGACCCGATAGGGCTTTGGGTACGCACCACGCGCTGGCACAAGCTGGTCCGCTGAACATGCCTTTCCGGGTTGGATGCGGTCTATCTTGATGGACTGCCGTCCTGACCATCCGGCCGGTCATGGTCATGGTCATGGTCATGGTCATGGTCATCGCCAAAGACGATGGCAACCGGCTGCAGGAACGGTGAGGGCGATGTGCGCCCTCATTATGGTCCTTGCTTCGACCAAAGTTCCGAAGCGGTCTTGACTGACTGAATTCCTGGCTGCCGTTCTTCTTTGAGGAATCTGTCCCCGCCAAATGGCGTGGCGCCATCTCAGTCTCGAGGTTTACCGCTGCGCCATCCAGCGCCGGAGCTTGCGCGGCAGGGGCCGCAGGACCGCCCCGAGCAAAAGACCGACCGCGAGAAGGACGAAAGAGGACGCCCGGGTCTGCAAGGACGTCAGGTGATCCGTGGTAAAATCGGTGACGGTCAGGGGGCCGTGCGTCGGCACGTCCGGGGCATCGAGCCAGAGCGGGACATGGCAGGCCCGTCTGCCTTCCGGGGTCACGACGAACCCGGAGCCACCGGGTGTGCAGGCTTCAGACATATTCTGGTCCAGATTTCCGTTGGAAGTCAGCAGGCTGATCCAGGTCACCGCATCGGCACGCGTGGCAAAAGCGGCGAACCGGGTTTCCAACTCGGCGGTGTCGTG
>JALQYS010000171.1 GCA_023254015.1 Paracoccaceae bacterium | reverse complement strand
GGTTTCGCTCATGCCGCCATCAGCCCCAAGCCCCCGGCCCAAGTCAACCCCACCGCCCCTTCCTCTTGGCCCAAATACTCCCGCCGGAGGCCCCGGCCAGCCCCCGCGCCGCGCCCGGCCAGATGGACCGCCCAGATGGACCGCCCAGATGGACCGCGAGGAGAAGCGCGACGCGCGCCCGACGAGCGCGCCTTACCAGTCGATCTCGGCCCAAAGCGGGAAATGGTCCGAAGCCGGGCAGGATGTGTCGGCCCAGACTCGCCCCAGACGGGGGGCAAGGGCGGCATCGACAAAGATATGGTCCAGTTGCCGCAACCGCAGGCTGCCCGCGATCATCTTTTCATGGCTGTGCAGCCCAAGCCCCGCCGCCGCATCCACCAGCGCGCCGCGATAGCGCGCTCCGGGGTGATAGGGCGTCTCGCCCACAATCGCGCGGTATTCGGCGCTGCCGGGCTCGCTGTTGAAATCCCCCATCCAGATCATCTCGGCCGGGCAGGGCGGCTCGGCCTGGCCTTCGGTCCAGTTGCGGGCAGGCTCGTCATCGGTGCCCGACCACGGGCCAACCGCCCCCAGCGCGGCCTTCAGCGCGGCAATCTGGGTCAACCGTTCGGCCACCCCCACATGCGCCAGATGCACCGACAGGACGCGCAACGGGCCACCCGGCGCGGCAATGCAGGCCTCCAGCGCGCAGGTCTGGGTGTTGATCGGATCGATCATCGGCGCCAGCGGCAGAAGGTGCAGGCGGCTCCACAGGATCGGCCAGCGCGACAGGATCATCGGTCCGAACTGCCGCCGGCGGTTGTGCACCCGCCCCGCCACGACCGTCGTGGCATCCATGTCGAACCCCGGCCCGAAAACCGTGTACCGGTCGGGCAAAAGCGCCTCCAGCCGGGCGGGTTGATCGTCAAAGCCGCTGCGCGACCAGTGGCGGTCCACCTCTTGCAGGCAGGCGATGTCGGCCTTGGCAATGACCTCTGCCGCGCGGGTCAGGTCATAGACCCCGTCCGCGCCAAAGCCGTATTGGATGTTGAAGCTCAGCAGTCGCATGGCCCTATCTTCCCCGCCAATCTGGCGCTGGCAAGGGGGGCTGTGCCGATGTCAGCTGCGACAAGACAAAGGAGCCCGCCCATGATCATCCGTCCCCCAACCTCTGCCGACCGCTCCGAATGGGAGCGGCTTTATGCCGGCTATGCCGCGTTCTACAAGGTGACGCAAACCCCCGAGATGCGGGCCACCGTCTGGGGCTGGATCCATGATCCCGCCCATGGCACCCGCGCCTTCGTGGCCGAGGATCAGGGCCGTCTTGTGGGGCTGGCCCATTTCCGCCCGTTTGCCCGGCCGCTTGCCGCCTCGACCGGGGGCTTTCTGGACGATCTTTTCGTCGATCCCGCCGCGCGCGGGTCGGGTGCGGCCGATGCGCTGATCGCGGCCCTTGCCGCGGAAGGCCGCCAGCAGGGTTGGACAGTGATCCGCTGGATCACGGCCGAGGACAATTACCGCGCCCGCGCCCTGTATGACCGGCTGGCCGAAAAGACGCGCTGGGCGACCTATGATATCAAGCTCTGACTCCGGGCGGGGGGGCGCAGGGGCAACCGGCAAGGAGCCGCGCCCCCAAGGCGCCCCCGTCGCCGGATCAGTCCAAACCGTCGTCCGGAATGTTCAGAACCCGACCGCAGGCCTTGCAATGCACCGCGTCATGGTCATGCCGGCGCAGCCCGCAGGTCGGGCAGGGAAATTCGGCCTTTGGCGGGCGCAGGACAACCTGCACCAGCCGCAGGAACAGCGAGATGCCAAAGACCATGATGACCACGGCCAGAATCTTGCCGCTGTTGCCAACCAGCGTGATGTCGCCATAGCCGGTGGTCGACAGGGTGGTGACGGTGAAATACATCGCATCGACATAGTTCACGATCCTGTCGTTGCGGCCGACCTGTGATTCATAGACCAGCGCGGTCATGATGAAGACGAAGATCGCCAGATTGACCGCCGCGCGAATGGCCGTCTCATGCCGGCGAAACTGCGGGAAATCGGCCCGCAGCTGCACCAGCGTTTCCTTCGAATGCAGGATGCGAAAGATCCGCAGCACCCGCAGGAAGGCCAGCCCCTCGCCCCAGATCGGCGCCAGAAGCGAGACCACCACCGCCACATCGGCCAGGCCCCAGAAGCTGACCAGATCGCGCCGCAGGTTCGACGAGGCCCACAGCCGCAGCGTCACCTCGATCAGGATCAGGCTGCCGATCGCGGTGTCGATGGTCTCGGCCTGCCCGCCGCGCGTCACGAAAGAGGTCGCCACCAGATAGCCCACCGTCAGAAGGTCAAAGGCAACCAGAGCATAGCGAAACCGGTCCGAAGCGGGCTTTGGCCCTTCGTAAAGGTCGCGGATGCTCTGGCGCAGGCTGTTCGACATGGCTTTTGGTATGCCCTGTCCATGGCGTCGGGTAAGGGGGAAAATCTCGGGACCCGCAGTTATTTTCTGCCGCGCGCCGAATTGTCTTGCCTTGTCGCGGACAAGGGCGCATGAAGGCCGGGCTATATCTATGCGATTTCGACCTGCTGTCTCTTCTTGCGGCTTCAGACACCCGAACTTGATGTGACGAAGCCGGGCCACCGCGTGTTGCGGGTGGCAAACAAGACAGGAGTATCCACGATGGCCAATGGCACCGTGAAATGGTTCAACACAACCAAAGGTTTCGGC
>JALQYS010000147.1 GCA_023254015.1 Paracoccaceae bacterium | reverse complement strand
ATCCGACGACAGACCAAAGCCGACGTCTTGCCAGCCTTCGGGGCGGATATAGGCGGCGATCACGCAATCCGATTCCGTCTTTTTCTTGCCATTGCAATCGGCCAGCGCCGCCGCTGCCGCCGAAGTGGTGTCGTGGAAATTCGCGGCCGCCACCGTGGCCTCGGACATCAGGCCCTCATCCGGGGCGATGGCGATGGCGCCATAATAGGGCTGGCCTGCGCCCACGGTCTTGAGGATCTCGGCCTGATCTGCGGCAAGCCCGGCCTCCGGCATGATTTCAACCTCGGCCTTGACCGGGGCGAACAACAGCTTTTTCGCCTCCTTGCCCGAGATCGGCTCGGCCAGCGCCGGGGTGGCGGCGATCAGGGCAAGGGCAAGGGTAAAACGGGTCATGGCGGCGGTCCTTCTGTCATCGGCCGGGACCTCTTAGCCCAAGCCGCGGGCACTGGACAGTCCCCCGCCGCCTGCTAGGCTGGGCTGCAAGGATCACGAAACGGAGAGTTGCCATGTCAGTTGCCACGTCGCTGGATGCCGTGCTGTCACGCGTCGATGAAAGCCTGCCCGAGGCACTGGAGCGGCTGATGGCGCTGTTGCGCATCCCCTCGATTTCCACCGACCCGGCCTTCAAGGCCGATTGCGCGCGGGCCGCCGACTGGCTGGTGGCCGATCTACAATCGCTGGGATTCGAGGCCAGCGCGCGGCCCACCCCCGGCCATCCGATGGTGGTGGCGCAGGGTGGCGAGGGCGGCCCGCACCTGCTGTTTTACGGCCACTACGACGTGCAGCCCGTCGATCCGCTGTCGCTGTGGGACCGCGATCCCTTTGATCCCGAACTGCAGGACACGCCCAAGGGCCGCGTGATCCGCGCGCGCGGGGCATCGGATGACAAGGGCCAGCTGATGACCTTTCTTGAGGCCCTGCGCGCCTGGAAGTCCGTGCATGGCCGCCTGCCCTGCCGCCTGACGATCTTTCTTGAGGGTGAAGAGGAATCGGGATCTCCCAGCCTGATCCCCTTCCTTGAGGCGAACACCGAGGAACTGAAGGCCGATATCGCGCTGATCTGCGATACCGGCCTCTTTCAGGATACCGCGCCCGCCATCGTCACCATGCTGCGCGGCCTTCTGGGCGAGGAGATGACGATTCGCGCCGCCAACAAGGACCTGCATTCGGGCATGTATGGTGGGGCGGCGCAGAACCCGATCCGGGTGCTGTCGCGCATTCTGGCGAACATGCACGATGCCACGGGCCGCATCACGATTCCGCAGTTTTACGACGGGGTGAGCGAGTTGCCGGATGCCATTCGCGCCCAATGGCAGGCGCTGGCCTTTGACCACGCGACATTCCTTGGCGATGTGGGCCTGTCGGTGCCTGCGGGCGAACAGGATCGCACGCCCTTGGAAATGATCTGGTCGCGCCCGACGGCCGAGATCAACGGCATCTGGGGCGGCTATACCGGCGACGGGTTCAAGACCGTTCTGCCGGCCGAGGCCCATGCCAAGGTGTCCTTCCGGCTGGTCGGCCAGCAAGATCCCGACGCCATCCGCGTGCAGTTCCGCAAATGGGTCGAAGCCCAGCTTCCCGCCGATTGCACCATCGAGTGGAAAGGCCACGGCAATTCGCCCGCCGGGGTTATGGAAATCGACAACCCGGCGTTCGAGGCCGCCCGTGCGGCACTGGGCGAAGAATGGGGCCGGGCGGCGGCCTATGTCGGCTGCGGCGGGTCGATCCCGATTGCGGGCTATTTCAAGACCTATCTTGGCATGGATGCCATGCTCTTGGGCTTTGGCCGCGACGATGACCAGATCCACAGCCCGAACGAGAAATATGATCTTGAATGTTTCCACAAGGGCATCCGCTCCTGGGCGCGGCTGTTGGCGAAACTGGCATGAAGATCCGCTGGGCAGAGGCCGGGGACGAGGCCGAATGGCGCCGCCTTTGGGCCGGGTTTCTGGGCTATTATGAGCTGAGTCTGGATCCGGCGATCACCGATTTCACCTGGGCAAGGCTGATGGATCCGGCCTGCCCGATGAAGGTGCGCATGGCCTTTGAGGGCGCGCAGGCCTTGGGATTTGCCATCCACCAGCACCACCCCTCGACCTGGGTGATGGGGGATGACTGCTATCTTGAGGATCTTTTTGTCGACCCGCAGGCGCGTGGCAAGGGGGTCGGGCGGGCGCTGATTGCCGATCTGGCAGAGCACGCCCGCGCACAAGGCTGGAAGCGGCTTTACTGGAACACCGAGATCACCAATGCCGCCGCCCGCCGCCTTTATGACAGCTTTACCCCCGATGACGGCCATATCCGCTATCGCCTGACGCTTTAGCCCTCAGCGGCCAAGGCCCTTCAGGACGGCCTGTTCCAGCAAGGGCACAAGCCGCTGCACGCCGGCGATGGCCAGATGGCTGTCGTCGAAATAGAGCGATTGGCCTTCTGCGGTCAGCCTGCAGTCGCCGCCTTCGGCACAGAAAAGCGGCGCCGGATCGATCCAGACCGCCCCGGTGGCGGCGGCAGCCCCCGTCAGGATTTCGCGGGCGGGGGCCGCATGGCCCAGCGCCGCCGTGGCAGGGATGGTCAGCGGCTGACGCAGCGCGCCATCGCGCCAGATTTGCATCGCCACCCGGTCCCAGACGTCAAAACCCGGCTCGGGCACCGGGCCGACGAGGATCACCGTCTTGCCCGCCGCCGTCAAAGCCTGCACTTCGGCCTCAAGCCCCTCGGCCAGTCCGGCAAAGCGGACGGGATCGGGCTGATCCGGGTCACTGCCGGCCTTGATGACATGGCCCACGTCAAAAGCCCGGTCGCCGATGCCATTGTCATAATCGCTCCGCTGGATGCCCTCATTCCAATAGCCGTGCAGGATCACGACCTTGATCGCCGGGTCCGCCGCGAGCGCGCGCGCCATGCGCTGGTTGTGGTCCTGACAGATCACATAGGCCGGCTTTTCGGGGTTGACCCATTGCTGCACCGGCAGGCACCCGGCCAGGGTCAGCACGCGGACCGACAGCCCCTTTGTGGCCAATTCCGCGGCCAAAGGATCGGCCAGCACCCCGGCATGGCTGTCGCCCCAGATCGCGATCGAGGGCACGGCCCCCGCCCCCAGAACGCAGGCGGTTTCGGCCTGAACCTCGCCCTGGCTGCGCTGCGCGCCAATGCGCCGGAGAAAACGCTTGAACCCGCTCAGCAAAAGGCGAAGCCCCACCCACTGAGTCGCAAGCTTGCACCGAACGAAGAGGTGGCGGTCTCCGATTCGGAACCACAAGCAAAGGAGCTT
>JALQYS010000118.1 GCA_023254015.1 Paracoccaceae bacterium | reverse complement strand
TCGGGGTAGAAGGTGATCTTGCGAAAGCCCTCGGCCTCGCACTGGGTGCAATACATGCCTTTCGACATGTAAAGCCCCTCCAGCGCGGTGTTGGTTTCGGGGCTGATTTCGACCTCGGTCTCCAGCGTGAAGGCGCCGGCGGGCAGATCGGCGGCCGCAATCGTCAGGCCCTCGGCATCGACGGCGGGGGTGATGGGCTGGCCGTTCAGCCGGGCGGCGATCAGCCGCAATTGCTCGCCCTGCAGGCGCAGGTCATGGGCACCGGGGCGGGCGGGGTTCGGGGCAAACTCCAGCCGGGCCAGGACGCGCGTCGCGCGCGGGGCAAGCCGAAAGGTCAGCGCCACCTGATCCAGCACGAAGGGATAGGGCTGGTAATCGGCCAGAAAGACGGTGCGGGGGTCGGCTGCGGACTGGATTTCGGACTGGGCTTCGGACTGGACTGAGGTCATGGCGGGCACTCCTTTGGGCCCAAGCTAGGCGCTTCCCGCCCGGGCGCAAGGGGGCAGAGCATGGCCTCAGAGCAAGGGCGCAAGCCGGTCCACCGGCCGGCACAGCGCCGTGCCCTTGGGCGTCACGACAAAGGGACGCTGCACAAGGCCGGGGTTTCGACCATGGCGTCCAGAATCCGGTCCTCGGTCACGCCTTCGGTCGTCAGGCCCATGGCGGCGGCAGGCGAATTTGCGATGCGCAGCGCCTCATGCGCCGTGATGCCGGCAGCGGCGAACAGCGCCTGAAGCTGGGGCTTCGTCCAGCCAACCTTGAGGTATTCCACGATTTCCGGCTCATGGCCCGCGGCGCGCAGCGCATCCAGCACCTTGCGCGAGGTGCCGCAGGCGGGATTGTGATAAATGGTGACAGTCATGGGCAACCTCCGGTCTTTGGGCTTGGGTGCCATGGCTGCGCGGGATGGAAAAGGGGGTTTACGAATCCGTCTGTCACGCTACATCAATGTTCCATGAATGTTCTTCTCTGGCTCAAACGCGATCTGCGGGTGGCGGACCACCCTGCCCTGACCTTGGCGGCGGGGCTGGGGGCGGTCTTGCCGGTCTATGTGGCCGAGCCCGAGCTTTGGGCGCAGCCCGATGCCTCGGCCCGGCAGTGGGAGTTCGTGGCCGAAAGCCTGACGGGCCTTCGGGCCGAGATGGCGGGGCTGGGGCTGACGCTGGCCGTGCGGGTGGGCGACGCGGTTGAGGTTCTGTCGCGGCTATGCCTGCGCCACGGGATCACCTGCATCGTCAGCCATGAGGAAACCGGCAACCTATGGAGCTATGGCCGCGACCGGCGGGTGGCCGACTGGGCGCGGGCGGCGGGGATCGAGTGGCGCGAGGTTCCGCAATCAGGCGTGGTGCGGCGACTGGCCCGGCGCGATGGCTGGCAGCGGCTGCGCGATGACTTCATGGCCGCCCCTGCCCTGCCCCTGCCGCAGGGTCTGCGCGGGGTTGACGGGGTGGAGCCGGGGCAGATCCCCACCGCGCGCGCGCTGCGCCTGGCCGAGGACCGGTGCCCCCACCGCCAGCGCGGCGGGCGCGATCAGGGCCTGCGGTTGATGGAAAGCTTTCTGACCAGCCGGGCAGAGCCCTATCGCGCCGCCATGTCCTCGCCCCTGACGGGCGAGCGGGCCTGTTCGCGCCTGTCGCCGCATATCGCCTTTGGCACGCTGTCGCTGCGCGAGGTGGTGCAGGCCACAGGCCAGCGGCAGGCCGAACGGCCGGGCGGGCGCTGGGGCGGGTCGCTGGCCAGTTTCCAAAGCCGCCTCGCCTGGCGCGACCATTTCATGCAAAAGCTGGAGGATCAGCCCTCGATCGAGACCGACTGCCTGTCACGGGCGGCCGAGAGCTTGCGGCCCCGTGTGCCCGATGCCGCGCGGCTGGCAGCCTGGGAGGCGGGCGAGACCGGCCTGCCCTTCCTTGACGCCTGCCTGCGTTATCTGCGCGCCACGGGGTGGCTGAATTTCCGCATGCGGGCGATGGTGATGGCGACGGCCTCTTATCATCTGTGGCTGGACTGGCGGGCGACGGGGCCGGTTCTGGCGCGGCTGTTCACCGATTATGAACCGGGCATCCACTGGCCTCAGGTGCAGATGCAATCGGGGGTGACGGCGATCAACACGCCGCGGATCTACAACCCGGTGAAACAGGGCTGGGATCAGGACCCGACCGGCGCCTTCACCCGACGCTGGGTGCCGGAACTGGCCCCCGTGCCCGATGCCTTTGTGCAGGAGCCGTGGAAATGGCCGGGCTTTGCCGCGATTGCCGGGCGGCGCTATCCTGAGCCGGTGATAGATCCGGTGGCAGCCCAACGCGCGGCGCGCGAGGCCGTCTGGGCCTTGCGCCGCGCCCCCGGCCACAAAGGCGAAGCGGCGGTGATCGCCGAACGCCACGCCAGCCGCGCCCCCCGCCGCGCCGCGCCGCGCAAGGCCAGCGCCCAGATGAGTTTCGATCT
>JALQYS010000046.1 GCA_023254015.1 Paracoccaceae bacterium | reverse complement strand
TTGCAACAGCAGCACCATTCAAAGAAGCACCCACAGCAGCAGCTGTAGTTGGATTGATGACACCCGCTTGTAATGTTTTATCCCAAGCAGCTACACCACCCAATTTTATAGACCAGAAATTCTTTAAGTAAGTCGTGTAATCATTTACATCGCCAGCCCATTTCAACAAACTGTCTTGGAAAGCTCTTGTCTTAAATAAAGGAGCGATCGTAGGTTGAATGAAAGAGTAATGACCTGTTGCAGGTTCTGCGAGGCCATGGTGACCAGATAGAGGGGCAGGCCAAGGCCCAAAAGGACATCCAGCCGCAGCTCTGGCGGGATGAAGCTCAGGTGGGGCAGGGGCAGCGACAGTGCCGGAAGCACCGCCTGCCCAAGGCCGAAGGCCAGCAGCAGACCCAAAGCCAGCGCGGCCAGCACCGCCATCGCCGGGTTCTTCAGCCGCACCAGCAGGAACAGCGCAATCATCGGAATGACCAGTGCGGGCAGGGCTTGTGCCGCGCCCGCGCCTTTCAGGCAAAAGGGCAGAAGGACCCCCGCCAGCATCCCAGCCGCCACGCCGTCCGGGATCCGCGCGATCAACCGGCCAAGGGGTTTCACCGCGCCGGTCAGGGCGATCAACAGCCCCGCCAGCACAAAGGCGCCTACCGCCTCGGCTATGGAAATTCCGGTGGTCGCGGCCACCAGCGCCGCGCCGGGCGTCGACCAGGCCAGCACCACCGGAACCCGCGTCCACGCCGACAGCAGGGCCGACCCTGCGGCCTTGGCGATGCAGATGGCGAAAACCCAGCTGGCCGTTTGCTCTGGCGTCGCGCCGACGGCGGCTGCCGCCGACAGGACCAGCGCGATGGTTGACCCATAACCGACCAACGCGGCCACCAAGGCCGAGGAAAGGATGGATGCCCGCATGAAAAGCCCCCCGTTTCGGGTGCTTATCGCGGCGGGGCGCAGGACTGCAAGGGAGGGGAGAAGCGCGGCACCCCCGAGGGAGGAGGAGAGGGGGTGCCGCATGTCCGTTTGGCCCCAGGGAGGAGGAGAGGGCCAGCGGAGAAGGTGGCGGGGGTTCAGGGAGGAAGAACCACCGCCCAGCCATCAGACCCCGAGGGAGGAGAAGGGTCATCCGGTATTCGGGTGCGGCACCCCCGAGGGAGGAGGAGAGGGGGGTGCCGCAGATCCGATCGGCCCGAGGGAGGAGGAGAGGGCCGGTCGAAGGGAAGGGAAGGCGGCGGGCCAGGGAGGAGGATCGGCACCGCCGCGCCTTGATCGGGGCCTGATTGGGAGGAGAGGCCCCGTCAGGGATTACTTGCCGTAGGCCGCATCCTTGGCGACGGCGCGAACCATCGAACGGTGCAGGCCAAGATCAGCCAGATCACGGTCCGACAGGGCGCTCAGCTCGCTGACCGTCTGCAGATAGACGCGGCGACGCTGTGCCATCAGCCGCAGCGCAGCAAACGGGTGGGCGATCACGTCACGCAGCGACAGCTGGTCGGCGTGGAGGGTGGAATTCAAATATGCCATGTTGGCCTCTACTTTCCGTCTTTCGAAGCCCGTTCTGACGTTCTGGAAGGTCCGGTTCGTCGTCTGCTTCATTCGTTGAGAGGAAGATGGGGTAAATGCTGCAACTGCACAATGGCCCCTGGCCGCAATGCCGCCATGCAGCACATGCATGGCTGAGGGTCGCGAAAATGTCATGATTCCCAATATCTTCGCTGAATATTTGAGCATTTGGTCAACCAAACCTTGCCCTTTGCCTTTTGCCGATCACCTGTGCCAAAGTCACGGGCGGAAGCAAAACCAAGGGGGGCGGAGATGGCACTTGATCTGGCGGCTGTGCAAAAGGTTCTGGCAGGGGTGGCCTGTCCAGGCGGGGGCGATCTGATCTCGCGCGATCTGGTGCGGGCGCTGTCGGTTCAGGACGGAACGGTGCGATTCGTGATCGAAACCGCCAATCCGGATGAGGCCCGCGCTTTGGCGCCTGTGCAGGCGGCGGCCGAAGCGGCGCTCAAGGCGGCGGGGGCCGCCTCGGTCCAGATCGTGATGACCGCCCATGGCCCGGCGCCCAAGGCTCCGCCGCCGCCCAGCCTGAAGATCGGCGGCCATCCCACGCCGCAAACCGCACCCGGCCCGCAGCCGGTGCCGGGCGTGGCGCGCATCCTTGTGGTCGGCTCGGGCAAGGGGGGGGTGGGCAAATCCACCGTTTCGTCGAACCTTGCCGTGGCGCTGGCCCGCCAGGGCCGCCGCGTCGGCCTTCTGGATGCCGATATCTATGGCCCCAGTCAGGCGCGGATGATGGGTGTCTCCAAACGCCCCGCCTCGCCCGATGGCAAGCTGATCGAACCGCTGCGGGCCCATGGCGTCACCATGATGTCGATGGGGCTGATGCTGAAAGAGGATGAGGCGGTGATCTGGCGCGGGCCCATGTTGATGGGGGCGATGCAGCAGCTTCTGGGGCAGGTGATGTGGGGCGATCTGGATGTGCTGGTCATCGACCTGCCGCCCGGCACCGGCGACGTTCAGCTGACCCTTGGCCAGCGCACCAAGCTGGATGGTGCCATCGTGGTTTCCACCCCGCAGGATGTGGCGCTTCTGGATGCCCGCAAGGCCATCGACATGTTCCAGAAGCTGAAAACCCCCATCGTTGGCCTGGTGGAAAACATGTCCACTTATGTCTGCCCGAACTGTGGGCATGAGGCGCATCTCTTTGGCCATGGCGGCGTTGCGGCCGAGGCCGCCAAGCTGGGCGTGCCCTTCCTTGGCGAATTGCCGCTGGCGCTTGAGGTGCGTCTGGCCGGGGACGCCGGCACCCCCATCGCCGCGGGGGACGGCCCCGCCGCCGAGGCCTATGCCCGCATCGCCAAGGGGCTGATCGCCAAGGGTCTGGCCTGACAGGCGCGAATCACTGTCATGGGAAATCACGGGAAAGGGTCGCCTCGGCGGCCCTTTTTCCTTGGGAAAATCTGGGAAATGGCCTTTGGGCTGTGCGGGTGTTTTCCTATTGTTCCGTTTTTGCCCGACTGGCCGTGGAAAAAATGGGAGAAGATGGGAAATTTCTTGCCAGAAATGCCCCACTACATCTGGGGGCTCACGCGGGCGTGATCTCTAACTGTTGCTTGGCTGGAACCAGTTTTCCCACAAAATCCTGTCCAACCCCCCGTGCCCGCACAAGATCTGCCCATCTTGTCCCAAACTTTTCCATTGCTTCCCATGAAATCCCGTGGCATCCCTAATCCATCGAAAGACGAGAGACGGTCACAAAACGCAGGGGCGGCGACAGACCCCGAACAAGGCGAAAAAGACAGGCTCATACAGGCAACCGCTTTCGTCTGACGACACAAAGAGATCCGGCGCGCGAGCGAGCAGACATCTCCCCCAGGTGGCAAGCGCGTAGGACGCCCAGCGATGGGACAGTGGCGGATCGGGTAGTGGCAGCAACCCGGTCCGCCTTTTCTATTTTCCGGGGTCGCAAGACCCCAAAGGAGCCGAAAGGCCGATGGCGAGTGAGGCGTTCAGAGGCGAGTTCTACCAGAAGGTAGACAGCAAGGCCCGGGTATCGATCCCGGCCGCCTTCCGCCGCATCCTCGAAGCCGAAGACCCCGTCACCGAAGCCAACCCGCGCCCGCGCCTTTACATGGTCTATGGCGGCAAGGCGCGCCGCTTTGTCGAATGCTATTCGCGCGCGGGTGCCGATGCGCTGGCCGCCAAGATCGAGGCGATGGAACTGGGTTCGCCCGAGCGTGACCGCGCCGAACGTGACCTGATCTCCCGCTCGGTGATGATCGAGGTCGAGCCCGATGGCCGCATCGTCCTGCCGCCCAAGGTGCGCGAGAAGATGGGATTTCTGGGTGACGACCTGACGGGCGGCGGCGAGGCCGCCTTTGCCGGTTTCACCAACCGTTTCAAACTCTACCGTCGCGAAGTCTA